>CAYRPT010000129.1:0-7719 GCA_964425895.1 uncultured Solibacteraceae bacterium
GCCCCCCGGGCTCAGCTCTCCAAGTACGCTCCGCGAATCTTCACGATGACCATCCCGACCGACAAGATCCGCGACCTCATTGGCCCCGGCGGCAAGATGATCCGCAGCATTACGGATTCGACCGGCGTCAAGATCGACGTGGACGATGACGGTACGGTGAACATCTTCGCCGTAGACGGCGTTTCCGCCGAACGGGCCATCCAGATGGTGACCGAGGTCTGCGCGGTGGCCGAGGTGGGCAAAACGTACCTCGGCAAGGTCGTGAGAATTGTGGACTTCGGCGCCTTCGTGGAGATCTTCCCGGCACCGACGGTCTGCTGCACATCAGCGAGATATCGGAGAACCGCGTTCGCAACGTGCGCGACGAACTCAACGAAGGCGATCAGATCCTGGTCAAAGTGCTGGCGATCGAGGGGAACAAGATCAAGCTGAGCCGGAAGGCCATCCTCAAGGAGCAGCGCCAGAAGCTGAAAGCGCAGGCCGCCGAATAGAGCGACTCTCCGCCGGGCGACGGCGGCCCTGGCCTCCCAATAGAAAAGCCCGGTCCCAGGACCGGGCTTTTCTCTTGTCTGGATTCCAGGGCTTGGCTCAGCGCCCGAAACGGATGTTTCCTGAGGGCCGGACGCGAACGGCGCGCGCCGCTCTGCTTCCGCTCACCAGGGGTGATTCCGCGCCGTTGGGTACGGCGGTGTCGTGTCCGAACCAGTATTCCCCCGCGGGTAGCGTGAGTGGCTCGTCCGGGAGGAACACCATGCGGTAGATCTCGTCGTTGGCCCCATCGCGAAAGATGCGGCGGATACCGGTAGGCGAGTACTCGAAGCGCCCCGGAGCAGCGTCGGTGGTGAAGACATCGCCGGCAAACGACGGAACGGCCGGGCGGCCGTCAGGCCCCATGGACCAGATGTTCATGCGGAACTTGTTGTACACGTTGCCGGGACCGAACGGCAGCTCGAAGCTGCCGTTCGAATCAAAGTACCCGATGATCTGGTCGACGGTCACCGTCCGGGTGAGCCGGAAATACCCCGCGAAGATGGCGTGGAACTGGTTGGACATGGAGAACCATTCCCAGAGTCCCGGCTTCTCCCGGTCGAGGACTGCGCCGCCGGAGTTGTCGTAATAGAACCGGCCCGAGCCGTCTTCGATGCCGTTGTTGTCGTAGACGATCGCATCGCCCTGCTTCAGGGTAAGTGCCAGCCCGGAGCAGGCAACGAATTCGGGACCGACCTCGGCCCGGTGCGTCCACGCGCGATAGCCGTTCTCGCCCCAGACGTCCCTCATATTGTGAAGGAAGTAGACCGCGCTTCCGGGTACGGGAAGAGCATTGCGGGTCTGACCCTCCGGGAACTTCCCTCCTCCCAGCAGAAAGTAAAACCCATTGGGAACCACGGGCACTGAAACGGGCGCGATCGATTCAGCATTCTGGACGCGCATCGCGATGCCAAGATCGCCGATCACGTCGTAGTAAGGGGTGAAGAGGTTCACCTGATAGAGACCCGGATAGTACGGCGCCAGGCCGGCAAACGACACCTCCGACGGGCGGCCCTCGATCTGAACGCTCACCGCCCCGGTCACCAGGCTCAGCGGATTCCCGACGCTGCCGTCGCCGGCAGCCCGCCCCGCCGGGGATGGCGGCTCTACCGCTCCAAGGCTGTTTGCATAGACGCTTACCCACTCGCCCGGCTTCAATGGATTCTGCCGCGTCACCAATGTGCCATCCGTGTGCAGCAGGATGGCGCGTCCGCCGCCCGCTTCGTTGTACGTATAGAAAGCCGGCGCGTGAGGCACCAGGACGATGGTGTCCCAGCCGCTGGAGCCTTGCGGCGTGACGACGCGGACACCAGCCGGTGAAACAAGATCGTAGAACAACTGCCCGGCGACCTGCGTCGGCGAGACATACCATAACGGCAGCCGGCGGGTCGAGCCGCCGTCAATGACCTCCACCCGCGTGCCAAGCAGTTCGAGAGGAAGCGGCGTAGCCTGCGCGTGCTCGAAGCGCGGCGCCAGCCGCTCGCCAAAGATCGTGATGTAAGAACCCGGGGCGACGCGGCGTGAGTAGTCGGCGGCGTTGACCGTGCCGCCGGCCGGCACCACGGGTTGGGCGCGAAGGAAGAGCGCCCCCAGGAGGAAGGCGACGGTGTGGAATGGCCGGATGCGGATCATCGATCCCGAGTCATCGCAAGCTATGGATGACCTTCCGTCAAGGCTTTCCCGGATACCACGGACTCACCGGCGGCAGGTAAGGAGTGTGAAAGACCGGTCCGGGCGGCAGTGGCCCCGGAGGCGCGCCCACGTTTCCCGTGGGCGTGTTTCCCCATTCCGGGTTGAACTTCGGCCAGTCCACCGCGTAGTCGAGGTCGATCGGCGTCAGCCGATACCTGACGAAAAGGAACTCGCCGTACTCGGGCCGTCCGTCCCCGCCCCCCGCGAGGAACGCCGGGTCACCGGGAGTCCAGTACACTTCGCCCTCTTTCACCAGCAGCGTGCCCTCGCGGGCGTCCCGCGGCAGCGCCGGTAGGTCGCGCGCCGCCAGGTTTACCACCGAATCTTTCGTGAAGATGTACCGGAGTCCCCCCTGGCCGAGGCGCAATCCCGCCGCTCCGTCGCGGGACACCTGGAACACGGACTTGGGAAGCACGAAGACCCGGCTGCCGTCGCGAAAAATGACCTCCCCCGGCGAATCTCCAAGCACGACCTCGTCACCCCGTAGGAGCGGCCAATGGGGCACGCCGGCCACGGGCACGGTCGCACCTGAGAGCCGGAACGGCTGGGCGCTGGTGATGGTCGCCGGCGGCGGCTCCGCACCTAAGAAAGCCGCGGCAATACAGAGAATCGCTGGCAGCCGCAAAAGGACCTCAGCCACATTCCGAGACGCGGGAACCCGCCTCGCGCCGGCGGCGTCCGCCGAAGGGTAGTCCGGCATCCCCCATGGCCGCAGGCGAAGGAGGCCGTCCCATGGGGATGATGCCGCCTTTCCGGCCGGTGAGACCACGGCGGAGAATCTCACTGCTGGGGTTGTACTCGGGCGCCATTTCTTTGATGGCGAGGATCAGATCGCCGAAAGCCCGGGTGTCGCAGATGGCCCGCAGCCGGTCCAGGTAGAGGCCGACGCTCGTTTCGCTTGGAGCGTTCCCCGCGAAGATCTTGATCTTGGGGTGAAAGGTCGGGAGCGTGTCTTCATCGAGTACTGACAACTCCTCGGACAGTTTCTCGCCCGGCCGGACGCCGGTGAAGACGATCGGGATGTCCTTGCCCGGCCGCAATCCCGAAAGAAGAATCAGATTCCGGGCCAGGTCCACGATGCGGACCGGCTCGCCCATGTCCAACACGAAGATCTCGCCCCCATGGCCCATGGTGGAAGCCTGGAGCACCAGATGGCACGCTTCGGGAATTGTCATGAAGTAGCGGCGCATCTCGGGGTGCGTCACGGTTACGGGCCCCCCTTCGGCGATCTGCCGCTTGAAAATCGGGACGACGCTGCCGCTGCTTCCCAGCACGTTGCCAAAGCGAACGGAAACGTATTTCGGCCCGCCGTTCTGCAAGGAGCGGATGAGCAGCTCGGCCAGGCGCTTGGTGGCGCCCATGATGTTGGTGGGCCGGACGGCCTTGTCGGAGGAAATCATAACGAAATCACGGACTCCGTACCGGGCGGCCGCCAGGGCTACATTGCGGGTCCCGAACACGTTGTTGTCCACCGCCTCGAACGGGTGGATCTCCATCATGGGCACGTGCTTGTAGGCGGCCGCGTGGTACACGATCGACGGCCGGTGCTCCGCGAATACTTCTTCCAGCCGATAGGGATCCCGGATGCTCCCGATTTCGGGGACGAAAGGAACCTCGGGCCAGCGCTGCGTCATCTCGCGATCGATCTCAAACAGCCCCGTTTCGGCGATTTCGAAAGCGATGATCGCCCGGGGACGGTAGCGCGCCACCTGCCGGCAGATTTCAGCGCCGATTGACCCCGCGGCCCCGGTGATGAGGACCACCTCTCCCGAAAGCCGCGCGTGAATTTGATCATCCTCCAGGCGGACCGGCGTCCGGCCCAGGATGTCTTCGACGGCCACGTCGCGCATCTGGGCCGCCAGCGCCTTGCCCTCGATCACATCGCTGAGGCTCGGCGTCGTCTTCGACTCGACCCCGGCCTCCTGGCAGCGGCCGAGGATCGCCGACATTTGAGCTCCGGTTGCCGAGGGAATCGCGATCAATACGATGTCGATCGAGCGTCTCGCCACCAGACGGGGCAACGCGTCGCCGGTCCCAAGGACGCGAAGTCCCGTGACGGTCATGCGGGTCTTCCGCGGGTCGTCGTCGACGAAGCCCACCACCCGGTACGGCATGCTCGGCGTCTGGCGGATCTCACGCAACAGAGAAACACCCGCGTCGCCGGCGCCATAGATCAAGGCGCGCCGTTGCGGCCCGGCGTGCGGCCGCCGGCCGGCTTCCGACAAGAGCCGCGCCACTACGCGTGTGCCGGCGGTGACTAAGAAGCAGAGGGCCAGGTCCAGGATGTAGATGGACCGCGGAAAGCCCCCCGGGGCCAAGGCGCGAATGAGAACGGCGGCCAGGGCGCTGGCGGCGGCGTTGCCGGCAGCCAACTGCACAAGGTCGTGGAGCGAGACATAGCGCCACCAGCCGCGATCCAGGCTACCCACCGCGAAGACGAACGACTTCACCACCACCCAGATCACCAGCGCGAACGCGAGGTGAGACCGGTAGTAGTCCGGAATACTGAAGTCGAATCGCAGCGAGAAGGCGCCGAAGCCGGCGATCAGGAAAGCGAGAATCTGAGTCAACCACACCACCGTACGGTGGTGGCGGCTCACACGGCGCAGCAGAGTGCCTGCTGATCCGAGCTCGCGATGGTCCGAAGTCCGCATGTTCGGGGGACTCCCCGGTCGGGTTTCAACAAGAAGCCGCAACGGCGGCAGCGAATTCGGGAATTTGCTCGCGCCGGGCCGCCCGGCGCACGGTGTTGATCACGTGCAACTGTTCGCCGGCCGTCAGGCTGCTCGAACTGGGGAGACAGATGCCCCGGCGGAACAGATCCTCGGCCACCTCGCCGCCGAAGCGCTCGGCCGTCTGAAAAAGACTCTGCACGTGCATCGGCTTCCACACGGGCCGCGATTCAACACCCGCGGCGTCGAGGGCACGCATCAGGTCGTCCCGCGAGCAGCCGAAGCATTCCGGGTCTATGAGGAAGCAGCTCAGCCAGTTCGTGTGGACGCCGTACGGCGCCTGGGGCATGAGGGAGATGCCAGGCAGATCGGCGAACGCCTCCCGGTAGCGGAATGCGATCGCGCGCCGCTGGCGCACTCTCACGTTGAGAACGTGTAATTGGCCGCGGCCGATGCCGGCCAGCACGTTGCTGAGCCGGTAGTTATAGCCCATCTCGGAGTGCTGGTAGGCAATACCCGGGTCGCGCGCCTGGAGCGCCCAGAAGCGGGCCTTTTCGGCCCAGTCGTCGCGGCTGGTCGAGAGTATACCGCCTCCGGTCGTGGTGATGATCTTGTTGCCGTTGAACGAGAACGCGGCCACTTCGCCCAGCGTGCCGGCCGGCTGCCCGCGGTACCAGGCGCCCAGCGCTTCGGCGGCATCCTCAAGCACGGGAACACGGTATTCGGAGCATGCGTCGAGGATCGGATCCATGTCCGCACACTGTCCGTAGAGGTGGACGGCGATCACCGCTTTCGGAAGACACCCGTGGCGCGCCTTACGCCGCAGCGCGTCGGCCAGAAGCGAGGGATCCATGTTCCAGGTGGCGCGGTCGCTGTCCAGAAAGACCGGCCGCGCCCCCAGGTAGCAGATCGGATTGGCCGTGGCCACGAAGGTCAGCGTCGGGCAGAACACTTCGTCACCCGGACCGACGCCGAGCAGCCGCAGTCCAAGGTGGATGGCCGCAGTGCCGCTGGCGAGCGCCACCGACGGGCGTCCGATCCGCAGACGGAACTCCGACTCGAACGCGGTGACGTGCGGTCCCACGGTGGACAGCCAGTTGGTGGCGAAGGCCTCGCGGACAAACCGCTCTTCAGCCCCGCTCATATGGGGAACGGACAAGAAAATGCGCTGCATCGAACCAAGCCTCAGACGCAGACGATAACCCGGGCGGGCACACCGGCCGCGGTGACATCCGAGGGGACGGTCCGGCGCACAACGGCGCCGGCGCCGACGATTGCCCGGTCGCCGACCTCCGCCGAGGGAAGGATCACCGCGCCGAGCCCAACGAGAACCTGCGAACCGATCGACACCCCGCCGCCGAGCACGCTGGCCGGCGCAAGGTGCGCGTGGTCACCGACGCGGCAGTCATGCTCGACGATCGCGCCGGTGTTGACAATACAGTTGACACCGATCTCCGTCCCGGCCTGGACCACCGCGCGCGGGAGCACGACGGTCCCCAAACCAATCCGCGCGGATTGGGAGACCAGGGCCCAAGGATGCACGATCACCGTGGGCTCGGCGCCGGCGGCCCCGGCCTCGGCGAAACGGGCCGCGCGGGCGCGATTGTCGCCGATTGCGGCCACGAACAACCGAAAACCGCGTTCGAGCAGCAGCGGCAGCGCGGCGAGCCGGCCGGCCACGGGATAACCGGGCGCCGGTTCGGCGGCGAGGGGAAACCGGTCATCGAGAAAAACGATCTCGCCGAACCGCGGCGTCGCCAGCGCCGCTTCGAGCACCACCCGGGCGTGGCCCCCGGCTCCGAGAATCACTAGTTTGTCCATCGGCGGGTCGCTCTATTCGGCCGTGCCAAGGAACTGAGGCATGGTGGCGTGCCCGGGCTGGCTGATGCCCTGGCGGCGCACCAGAGAGACGGCGGTGAGCCAGAAGATCTTCGTGTCGAGCCACCAGCCGCGGCGCTCGACGTAGAAGAGATCCAGCTCGAACTTCTGCTCCCAGGAAAGCGCATTCCGCCCGTGCACCTGGGCCCATCCGGTGATACCCGGCCGCACTTCGTGGCGCCGCCGCTGGCGCGCGCTGTAGCGTGGCAGATACTCCGGGAGGAGAGGACGGGGCCCGACCAGGCTCATATCCCCACACAGCACATTCCAGAGCTGCGGCAGCTCATCGAGGCTGGTCTGCCGGAGGAACCGGCCGAACGGCGTCAGTCGCTCCGAATCGGGAAGCAGGCGTCCCTGGGCGTTGCGAGCGTCGGTCATTGTCCGGAATTTGTAGAACGTGAACGGACGCTCACCCCGGCTGATGCGCGTCTGGCGAAAAAGCACGGGGGAACCAAGACGCGCGCGGATCAGGACCGCGAGCGCCAGCAGCACGGGTGCGCCGGCCAGCAACCCTAGCAGTGCGCCGGCCACGTCAAACAATCGTTTCCACATGAGTGCTCGCGCAGCGTCCCGCGGCCCCTGGAAGCGGCCGGCGGCTCTCCTCAAGCAGCCGGCGATATTCGGCAAGCAGGCGGGCGGTGACGCGTTCCTCAGAGAACTCCGCGGTCACGTACCGCCGCGCCGCGGCGCCCATCTTCGCCCGCCGGTCCGGGTCACGTAGCAGACCGCCGATCGCTTCGGCCAGGCGCGCCGGGTCTCGCGGCGGCACGAGGATGCCCGTCACCCCGTCGCGCACCGCATCCACGCAGCCCGTCACCCGGGTCGCCACCACCGGGCGCTCCATGGCGCCGGCTTCCAGCAAGACGTTCGGCAGCCCCTCCCGGTACGTCGGCAGGACACAGAGGTCGATGGCCGCATAGAGCGAGGGCATATCGTCGAGGAACCCCCC
>CAYRPT010000129.1:7729-8530 GCA_964425895.1 uncultured Solibacteraceae bacterium
TAAGATGGATGCGCGGATCCTGCTCCAGTTGGCGGGCCACCGCCGGCGACACCGGGTCGTGAGACTCGAAGTCTCCGCAGATCGCCAGATGCGCGTCGCGGAACACGCCGCGCAGAATCCGCCACGCCGCCGCGAGGTCTTCGATACCCTTGTCCCGGACGATGCGGCCGACAAAACCGATAGCCGGAGATCCCGCGGGAATTCCAAGATGTTCGCGGAGCCGCGCGTCCTTCGCGGGGCCGTGCAGGGCCGGATCGAATCGCCGTGCGTCAATCCCGGCACAAGCCCCGCTTCCCAGCACCCTGATCTTCGCCGGCTCACACGCGGGAAGTGAAGCCAGTACCCGCCGTACCGAATCGCTCACCGCCAGCACGCCAGTCGACCAGCGGCAGGTCAGATGCTCGGTGGCCGCCAGCAGCCGGCGTAGCAGGCCGGTCTTCGATTCGAAGACGAGGCCGTGACACGTATGGAGCCGGACCGGTACACCACAAAGACGCGCCGCCGCCATCCCGAGGAGACCGGCTTTCGGCGTATGCGTGTGGACGATTGCCGGGCGCAGCGACCTCAACAGTCGCGCGATTCGGAGCAGCGCTGTGGCGTCGGCTCCCGGGGCGATCCCCCTATGCATGGAAACCGCGTGGCACGGGACGCCGGTATCGCGGGCCACCTCCGCAAGCTCCGGGCCCGGGGATGAGACGACATGGGGAACAAGGCCCGCTTGCCGGATCTCGACGAGTTGGCGGCGGAAGAAGGTTCGCAGGGTGATCGGGTGCGTCGCGAGGATCACGATGGTGGGCTGGC
>CAYRPT010000130.1:0-579 GCA_964425895.1 uncultured Solibacteraceae bacterium
CTCTTTCATGAGCTGCGGCGTGACCTTCGGGATCTTGATGTCCATCTGCAAGGCGGTGATGCCCTTCCGGGTGCCGGCCACCTTGAAGTCCATGTCCCCGTAATGGTCTTCCGCCCCGGCGATGTCGGTGAGGATGGCGTAATCGGAGCCCTCCATCACGAGGCCCATGGCGATGCCGGCCACCGGTGACGAGACGGGCACGCCGGCGTCCATCAATGCCAGCGACGCTCCGCAGACCGTCGCCTGCGAGCTCGATCCGTTCGACTCCATGATGTCGCTCACTACGCGCATCGTGTAGGGGAACGCTTTTTCGTCGGGAATCACCGCGGAAAGCGCCCGTTCGGCGAGAGCGCCGTGTCCGATCTCCCGCCGGCCCGCGCCGCGAAGGAACGAGACTTCACCGACGCTGAACGGCGGGAAGTTGTAGTGGAGCATAAACCGCTTGGAAGTCTGCGTAGGGTCGAGAAGCTCAATGCGTTGCTCGTCTTCCTTGGTGCCGAGAGTGGCTGTCACCAGCGCCTGGGTCTCACCGCGCGTGAATAGCGCGGAGCCGTGGGTTCGAGGCAGGATGCCCACCTC
>CAYRPT010000130.1:589-8519 GCA_964425895.1 uncultured Solibacteraceae bacterium
ATCTGGTTGAACGCGCGCCCGTCGGGACGGCGCCGTTCCTTCAACGTCTCGTCGCGGAAGATCCGTTCCTTGAGCCGGTCAAAGAGGTCCGCAGCCTCGAACTGCCTCACCTCGTCGTCAGCGAACTCCTCCTTGAGTTTCTTCTTGAGCTCGTCGACTTTCTTGTAGCTTTCGAGCTTGGCGTACTTCTCGGTGTTGAGCGCGTCGGCCAGGTCCGCGCGATACCTCTTCGCGATCTCGTCGTACATCGCCTGGTTGATCGGAGCGGGCGTGAACTCCCGCTTCGGCTTGCCCGCCAAGCGCACGAGTTGCTCGATGCCGTCGATGATGGTCTTGCAGCAACCATGGCCGAACTCGATGGCGCGGACCACTTCTTCCTCGGAGGCTTCGTTGGCGCCGGCTTCCACCATGACGATGCCGTCCCGGGTACCGGCCACCATGATGTTCAGCAGCGCGTTCTTGCTCTGTTCATAGCTGGCGTTCGCGACGAGTTGTCCGTCCACGGACGCCACGGTCACGCCGGCCAGCAGGTGGTGGAACGGGATGTCGGAAATCGCCAGGGCGGCGGCAGCGCCGACAATCGCGAGCGGGGCGGGGTCGCGCTCGGACTCGGCCGAGAGCACGAACCCGATGATCTGGGTTTCACATTGGAAACCCTCGGGGAATAGCGGCCGTATGGGCCTATCCATCAGGCGGCAGGTTAGGATCTCTTTTTCGGTGGGGCGCCCTTCCCGCTTGATGAAGCCGCCCGGGAACCGTCCGGCCGCGTAGGTGTATTCCCGGTAATCCACCGTCAGCGGAAAAAAGCTGGCGTTGGGTTTCGGTTCCTCCATCGCGCACGCCGAGACGAAAACAACGTTGTCGCCGGAGCGAACGATCACAGCGCCGTTCGCTTGCTTGGCGATTTTGCCGGTCTCCAGGGTGATCTTCTGACCCTGTAAATCAATTTCTACTGTGTGCATGTACTATCCCTCCGTCCGCCGGAGCTACAGGACGGACGCGGTCCGTCCCGCCGGCTAAGACTGGCGTTATGGAAGAGGGAGTAAGGCGGAGCGAGGAGACTTCCTTCGGAGGAGTAAGAACCAACCCGCCGCCCTGGGCGGGGCTTATCCAGCGGGAGATTCAACAAATCGACGTTCAACGCTACCTGAAACGGTAGAACGGTGCGCGGCGGCTTGCCAGCCCCACACGTCAAGAGCTCGCCTTAGCGGCGAATGCCAAGCTTCTGAATCAGAACCTGGTATCCCTCCGGATTCTTCCGTTTGAGATAGTCCAGGAGACGCCGGCGCCGGGCCACAACGCCCAGCAACCCCCGTCGCGAATGATGGTCTTTCCGATGGGTCTTGAAGTGCTCGGTCAACAGCCTGATTCGGTGGCTCAGAATGGCGATCTGCACTTCTGCCGAACCACTGTCATTCGGATGACGCCGGTGGTCGGCCATTACCTTCTTCTTGACGTCGGCCTCGAGTGGCATTCGGAAACGCGAACTCCTCGTCTTACCTTATTCTCTGTCCTTGAATTCGTTACCTAGGTAGAATAGCACATCCGGGCCGGCATCCGCCCGGAGGGTCGCCGGCGCCGGCCTCGCCTGGCTAGCGGCCAGGGGCGATCGTGAGGCGCAGAATCGTGAGCGAGTGTTTCGGGAAAACGTATTCGAACGCATTTCCCGACACGCTCAGCACCGCCGTCCGGACCGCCGGACGGACCTTCCGGTCGTCGCCGAAAGTATGGGTTGCCTTGAGGTCGGGGTGATTCAGTTCCCAGACGCCCGCGTCACCCTGGACGGCGCCGGCGGCGCTCTCGATCCGGGTTCGCAAATCCTGCGTTTCACTCCGGTTGAGCACGTTGAGAAACACCGCCCTCGCCGCCGGATCGTAGGTGGCCGAAACGTCGAGATAGCCTAGGCGGTCCTTTCCCTCGGGCTGGTACTCGGGCGACCATGTCCAGACGTCGAGGGCCTGGTTTCCCTTCTGTTTCGCGTATTCGGCGATGGGGAAATAGATCGGCTGAAGGAAGAGACCCTTTTCGTTGGTGAAGATCGGCGCGATGACATTCACCAACTGCGCCAGGTTCGCCATCTTGACGGAATCGGCATGGCGAAAGAACGAGTTGAAGAACATGCCCATGGCCAGCGCGTCTTCGAAGTTGTAGATCTCTTCGAGCCGTGTCCTTCCAGTGTCGAACTCGCTTCCGCCCCGCGCCCGGTACCAGACGTTCCACTCGTCGTAGGCGATGTAGATCGGCCGCGGGTTCACTTGGCCTGACTGCGCCGCCTGGATGAGCCCCTCGACGACCTCGATGCGGTGGTCAATGTCTTGCGAGGCCGCCAGGAACTTCTCGAAGTTGCTGTCGCGGTTCCCGATGTAGGTGTGCAGCGAGATATAGTCAACCGTGTTCTTGAGGCTCTCGAGGACCCTCCGGTTCCAGCCGATCCAATCGGCGCCCGTTCTGAAGTTGCTGGAACCACTCGCGATGAGCTTAATCGAATCGTCCGCCCGGCGCATCGCCTTGGCGGCCTCGAGGGCGAACTTGGTGTAGTCTTCGGCGTTCTTGTGGCCGAGCTGCCAGGGGCCGTCGATTTCGTTGCCCAGACCCCAATATTTCACGTTCCACGGCTTGTCCCGGCCATTTTTCCTGCGCTGCTGGGCCCAATACGTGCCGCGCGATTCGTTGCAGTACTCGACCCATTGGCGCGCCTCCTCGACAGTGCCCAGACCCGCGTTGATGCAGATGTATGGCTCAACGCCGGTAAGCTCGCAGTACCGCAGGAACTCGTCGGTCCCGAAATCATTCGGCTCCAACGCCCCCCAGGCTCCTTCGGGACGCACCGGCCGCTGGTCGCGTGGACCGATACCGTCCTTCCAGTTGTAGCCGGAGACGAAATTGCCCCCGGGCCAGCGGAGGATCGTCACGCCCAGCCCTTTCATGGCGTCGATAACGTCCTTCCGGTAGCCGTCGGCATCCGCCAGCGGACTAGCGGGCTCGTAAATCCCCCCGTAGATGCAACGGCCGAGGTGCTCGGCGAAGTTCCCGAACAGGTGCGGATGAACCTCGCCGATGACGCGGTCCGTATCAATCTTGATGCGCGCCGGCGGCGCCTGCGCCGCCGCAACCGCCACCACGATAAGCGAAAGCCAGTACTTTCCCATCTCCGCAGCTCCCTTGCCGGTCCGAAGAGGCCCGGGCGAAGCTACTTTATCAAACCCGGGCGGGGGGTACGCTACGCGCGGGTCCGGAGGCGTGGTCGTGCGCGGCGCCCGAGGGGGCGAGCAGGCCGGCAGTACGGCGTCTCTATCAGGTGGGCTACACGGAGTTGCGGCCCGGGGAGACAACAGCCTTCATCGCGATGGAGCTCATTCGCGGCCGAAGCCTCGCGGTGGCGATCGACGAGGTTCGGGCGGACCCACGCTTGATGGTGGCGCTGCTGGGACAAGCGGCTTCGGCGCTCGACCACGCACATCGTCAGGGCGTCATCCATCGGGATGTCAAGCCCGCGAATCTGCTGGTGACGGCGGAAGGCCAGATCAAAGTCACTGATTTCGGCGTAGCCAAGATCGTTTCCCAGACAATTACCACTACCGGCACCGTGCTGGGTTCGCCGTTCTATATGTCACCGGAGCAGATCAAATCCGAACCGGTGGACGGCCGCACGGATCAATATTCCCTGGCGGTGGTGGCCTACGAAATCCTCAGCGGCGCCAAACCCTTCCAGGCTGAATCTCTGTCGTCGCTCGTCTTCCAGATTGTGCAGCAGGAGCCGCCCCGGCTCCGGATGGAGCCGCCCGCCCTCGCCGAGCGTGTGAATGCAGTTCTCCTGCGGGCTATGGCGAAAGACCCGGCGCAACGATTTGACACTTGCACGGCGTTTGTCAGTGCCTTGGCGGCGGCGCTGAATCCGGGCGCGGGGGCGCGTGGGCCGGAAGGGGAGACGGAAAAGGAAACCGTCGTGGCGGCGATCCGGCCGGAACCATGTCTGGCTCCCGCCGCCTCGTTGGCGACCGGTCCCGCGGCAACGGCCGTCCGCGGCCCGAGTTCGCGCCGGCCGTTTGCTTTATTGGGCATAGTCGCGCTTGTGGCGGTCGCCTACTACGCGTGGTTGCGGTGGCCGCAAGGCCCGCGCAGTCCAGTGTCGGAGCCTCCGGCCGTGGCTGAACCGGCCGGCAAACCACCCGCTGCGCGGCCTCGCGTGGATCCGGGCGGGAGGCGCCGGCGCCTGAGTTGGCCCCTGCCTCTGGCTCGGCGCCGACGGAAAATACGAGAAACACGCTCCTGTCTCTGCCTGGGTCGGGGTTACCAGACGGCGCCGGAGAGCAAGTGACGCCCGCCGCATCCCCGGGGACGGAACCGCTCCAGGCGAGCGAGCCGGAACCGCCCGAACGGAGCGACGGCGCCGCGTCTGCCGGCGGGGTGGCTCCCGCGCCCGTTCAGAAGGCTCCGCGCGTGCTCCGGGAGACACCGGCCGCCTACACCCAAGACGCCTTGCGCAGAGGTGTCGAAGGTGTGGTTGTGCTCTCGGTTGACATCGACGAAAGAGGCACCCCGCGCACGGCCCGCGTGATTCGGTCGCTCGATCAAGGGCTGGATCAGCAGGCCATCCAGTCGCTCACCGGATGGCGGTTCGCTCCCGCCACGGTCGACGGCGTACCCGTAGCATCGACCGCCAACGTCGAGATCGTCTTCCGGCTTCCCCAGCGCCCGCCGCGGCGCCCGCTTTCCAGGAAGAAACCATAGGGGGAGCGATGCCGGCTCGGCGGGGCTGTTCGATGGCCGACAGAGTCCTCACGGGCAGAATACTGTCTCGGAACGAACGGTGACGCCGGAGCGTCCCGCTGTCAGGCGTGAAAGCCGGGGGGGGAGGGACGAGTGAGTCGCGTAGTGATGCGACTCCCGCGGCTGACCGATAGCGAACCAGAGACGCGCGCAGCAACATACCCAGAGCCTAGCCCGCTCGCGTTTTCCGGTAGTATGGTCGCGTGGCCTACCGACAGATTTCACCTCCCGCCGGGCAGAATCGGCTAATGGCACTGATTCTGCTGGTCCTGGTCGTCCTCCTCAGCGCCCGGACCGTCGCCGGGTTCGCCATCGACTATCACTGGTGGAAGGAAATGGGCCAGCTCCCCACGTGGGCCGGCATCCTGACCTACCGCGTCACTCCGTTAGTCGGGGCCTCTTTGATCGCGGCCGCCGTTCTGCTCCTCGCGCACGCGCGCGGCCTCCGCTTCGCCGGTGTCCGCCGGGTTGGTGCGCCTCTCTACTACAAGATCGTAACGGTGATACTCCTGGTGGCCGCGGTGTTTGTCGCTACCGCCACCGTCGACACCTGGACCGTTGTCCGGTTCTTCGGAGGCCGTGGCGTATCCGGCGAGGCCGCCGGTTGGCAGGACCCGGTGTTCGGCCAGCCCCTCGCCTTTTATCTCTTTGATCTGCCGTTCCTGAACTTCCTCCGTAGCTTTCTGCTTGCGCTCACAATCGTCGCCGCCGTCGTTTACTGGATCACGGCCCGCGGCTGGCAGCTTCGTGAGCAGCTTCCGCTTCTGCGCGAGACCCAGGAGGTGGATCCGCGCCTCTTCCGGCTCGAAGGAGGCCTGGAATCCCGCTTCCTGCGGGGCGCCGCCGTCATCTTCCTGCTGGCGCTCGCCGCGCGCTATTACCTTGGCCGCTTTGAGTTGCTGTTCTCCGACCATGGCTTTTTGGTGGGTGTCGACTACGTAAATCAGAACGTCACGTTACCCCTCCAGTGGCTTGTCATCCTGTCCTGCGCGGTGTCGGCGGTTTTTGTCTGGCTCGGCCGCTGGCTGTGGGCTGCCTCGCTGGTGGTTGTGATGATCCTCCACTCTGTGGTTCCCCGGATTGTCGAGGCGGTCCACGTGCGGCCGAACGAGATCTCCCTCCAGCGCCCCTACATCGATACCCACATCAAGGCCACCCGGGCCGCTTACGGTCTCGACCGGCGCGCCCGCGAGGTCGAGTTTTCCGCGCGCATCGAAGCTCCCATCGATCCCGCCCGCCACGAGGCCCTCTTCGACAATGTGCGCTTGTGGGACTGGCGGGCCTTTCATGACACAACTACCCAGATCCAGGCGCTCCGCACCTACTATGTGTTCAACGATTCCGACGTCGACCGGTATGCCATCGACGGGAAGCTGCGCCAAGTCATGCTCTCTCCCCGCGAGCTTGATATCCGCCAGCTCCCCGATGCCCAGGCGAGTTGGGTGAACTCTCACGTCATTTACACCCACGGCTACGGCATGGTGATGGCCGAGGCCAACCGGATCACCGCCGAGGGGCTGCCGGTCCTCTTTGTCCAGGATGCCCCACCCACAGTCAAGACCGAGAGTCTGAAGCTGACTCGCCCCGAGATCTACTTTGGGGAAACGACGCACGAGCCTGTCTTCGTCGCCACCTCGCAGCAGGAATTCAGCTATCCGGCGGGCGAACGCAACATCTATGCGCGCTATGAGGGGCGGGGCGGGATCCCGATTTCACTCCCCGTGCGCCTGGCCGCGGCCTTGAGCTATAGCGATATCAACGTCCTGCTGACGACCTACTTCACCGCCGACAGCCGCCTGATGATCCGCCGGAGCATCCCCCGCCGGCTGCGCGAGCTCGCCGGCTTCATTGCCTGGGACTCCGACCCGTATCTCGTTCTCACTGACGACGGTGGACGGCTATACGACCTCCAACGCGCACCCCTATTCGCAGCCGGTCAACGTCGACGGCATCGGGAGGGTCAACTACATCCGTAACTCCGTCAAGGCCACCGTGGACGCGTACCACGGTGAGACCCGTCTGTATGTCTTCGACGACGCCGACCCGCTCATCGCGGCCTACCGGAATCTGTTTCCCGATCTTTTTCAGCCCGCCTCCGCGATGCCCGACGATCTGAGGCGGCACGCACGCTATCCGCTGGAAATGTTCCGGATCCAGTCGGAGCTGTATCGCGTTTTCCACATGACCGACCCCCAGGCCTTCTATAACAAGGAGGACGTGTGGGACATTGCGCGGAACATCCAGGGCCAGGATTCGCGGCCGACGCCGGTGGAGCCCACGTATGTGGTGGCCACGATGCCGGGCGAGGACGCTGCCGAATTCCTGCTGATCCGGCCGTTCGCGCCCCGCAACAAAGACAACCTGATCGGGCTGATGGTGGCCCGCTGCGACGGCGAGCGGCTCGGCGAACTGCTCTTTCTCCAGTTCTCCAAGCAGGAGCTGCTCTACGGGACGATGCAGATCGAGGCCCGCATCAACCAGGATCAGAACATCTCCAAGGATCTCAGCCTCTGGAACCAGCAAGGCTCGCAGGTGCTGCGCGGCCAGATGCTTGTGCTGCCGGTCGAAGACACCCTCCTGTACGTCGAGCCCATCTACATCCAAGCGTCCGAGGCGCGCATGCCGCAGCTCAAGAAGGTCGTGCTGGCGATGGGCAACCGACTGATCTACGAGGACACCTATGAGCAGGCTGTAGCCCGCCTAAGCAGCCTTGGCGGCTTTGACGTTCGGTCCCTAAGCGAGGAAGCGGCTGAGGTGGAGCGAGCGCCCGGTGCTCCCGCCAACGCCGGCCCGGATCCCCGGGTCGAAGCCATTCGCAACCACCTCCGGCGATATCGCGAGCTCGTTTCCGAAGGTCAGTGGTCCGAGGCAGGCAAGGAGCTGGAACGTATCGAGGGGCTGGTGAATCGATAGCGGGCGGGATTCCGTCGCCCCGGGACAAGCGGAAAACCCCGGCGAGCGGTAACACCAGGGCGGCGGTGTCGCCCGCGGCGGTTCCGGCGAGCCGGCAGCCAGGGTGCGCGGCCGCCGCTCCTGATCCTGATATGCTGTTCGCTCCGCTGTGAGGTTTTGATGACGCCGACCCGGAGAACATTCCTAGAAGCCACCGCCGCTCCCTTCATCGTCGCGTCTCTCGATGCCGCCGCCCCGGCCCCGCCCT
>CAYRPT010000131.1:0-8502 GCA_964425895.1 uncultured Solibacteraceae bacterium
TGGCCGCCGGAGGCGCTCACCTTCGAGACAAAAGCCGTTTCCAGCGGGCAGCCGACACAGTCCCCGGAGCACAGCAGCCCGCCGGCCGCCGTATCCTGCTGCTCACCGCGGACGCTCTGCGCGCCGACGCCCTTCGCATGTACCGCGCCGATGCCCCGCCCACCCCTCACCTGGAAGAACTGGCGTCCCGCTCGGTGGTTTTCCGTAACGCCTACAGCGCTTCGTCCTGGACCCTACCCTCCATCAGCTCGCTGATGACGGGCTTGCCGCCGCTCACCCACCAGGTCACCGGCACTGGCGTGCAACTGCCATCCGAATTTCCAACCTTCGCGCAGCGGCTTCGCGACGCGGGCTTCGCCACCGCGGCGGTGGTAGAGAACACGATCCTCGACCCATCCACCAACCTGCTCCGGGGCTTTGATGAGTACGCCGCCTTCCCCCGGCGCGACCGGCTTCTCCACGAACCTCTCGGCCGCCGCGTCCTGCGCCGGCTCTTTCCGTCCCGGTTCCCCTTGGGAGGCAGCCGCGAAGTGACCGCTACGGCGAGGGAATGGCTGCTCCGCAACGGGAACCGCGATTTCTTCCTCTGGGTGCATTACTATGACCCGCACGTCCCCTACGAGCCGCCGGCCGAGTTTCTGCCGCCGCACCGTCCCCCGGAGTCTATCGGAACCGCGTTCTACGACTCGACACACATCCGCCTCGGTCGGATGCTGACGCCGCGCGAACGCAATTGGATCCGTATGCTCTACGAGGCCGAGGTGCGCTTCGTCGACAGCGAGGCGGGGAAGCTGCTGAACACGCTCCGGGAGCTGGGCCTCTACGACGAAACGTTGATTCTGTTCACCAGCGACCACGGCGAGGAATTCTGGGAGCACGGGGGCTATGAACATGGCCACGCCCTCTACGAAGAGGTCGTGCACGTGCCTCTCATGGTAAAGCTTCCCGGAGCTACCGAGGGTGCCATCATCGACGCCCGGGTCGCCAACTGGCACCTCATGCCCACGATTCTCGACCGGATTGGAGCGCGGCCGGCCGGCCCGTGCGCGGACTCACCGTCCCTGGCCGCCTACTTCGATCCGCGGGGCCCCAGCCCGCGCGACCAGGAAATCCTTCTCTCATCGCTACTCTACTTCCAGGATCAGGTGGGCTTCATCTCCGGCAACCGCAAGTTCATCCGGAAGCTCATGGACGAGAAGGAAGAAACCTACGATCTGCGGCGCGACCCGCGGGAGCAGGATCCCCGGGCAGGCGAGACGTCATTGCTCAAGGCCCGCCTGGACGCCGTGTCGGCGTACTACCAGGGCATACGAGACTGCTACGCGCCGAAGGTGAAGCCAATCCCGACGCGCGGCCAGTACGCCCTCGATCGCCTGAAAGCGCTGGGCTATATCCAATAACGCGGGGCGGCGAACCGCTCAGGACAGTTTCTGGGGCACCGCCCATTTGGACCGCATCGGGCGGTCCAACAGCCGCGACGCCTCCGCATCGTTGACGATCACCTCGCGCGCCGGATCCCACTCCACGGGCCTTTTCATCCGGACCACGATATCGCTCAGGTGGCTGATGGTATCCGAGCGGATCGCCGCCTCGAACGGACTGACGGTTTCCGCCCGGTTCTTCACGCAGTCAATGAAGTTGCGCTGGTGGTGTTCGCTCCGGTACAGGCGCTTGTCCCGACCGCCAAACTCGACGTGATACAGCGCCGCGCGGCTGGCCTCAATTCCGCCGCGGTCAACGCTCACCCAGCCCTCGGAACCGAAAAATGTCGTGCCGTGGTCGGCCCACCTTTTCCGGTATTGTGAAACCACGGATCTGGCTGTCCGGTAGTCCATGAAGCGCATCACCACACCGGTCGCGTAATGGCAATGGATGTCCCACGCATCGGTCGTATCGAGCAGTCCGTAAGTCGGGATATTCCCCGTGCCTTCGTAGAAGACCGGTCCGCTGTCGTCCGCGTCGATGCCCCACTGGGCGATATCGAGCGGGTGAGCGCCCCAGCCGGCAATGAATCCGAGAGCGTAGTCGTAGATGTGGTAAGCGCCGAAGCTCGTGCAGCGGTCCACGGTGTAGGGGCGCTCCGGCGACGGGCCGGTCCAAAGATCGAAATCGAGATCCTCGGGCGCCTTGGCCGGGCGCAACGACCCGTAGCGGGCCACCGCGAGCGAAGGCCGCCCCACAAAGCTTTCCCATTGCTGCGATGCGTCGGGGCACCAGCACTCAATGCGCCGGATTTCGCCCAGGTAACCGTTTCGCGCCAGCTCGCACGCATAGCGGAACTGGGCGTCCGACCTCTGCTGGGTCCCGTATTGGAAGACACGCTTCGACCGGCGCAGTTCCTCGCGCAGTGCCCAGGCCCACTTCATGGCCACGCCGAGAGGTTTTTCGACATACATGTCTTTGCCGGCCCGAGCCGCGGCGATCGCTAATGGCACGTGCCAGTGATCCGGCGTCGCCACTACGATGGCGTCGACGTCGGGCCGGGCAAGAACCTCCCACGGATTCTGGTAGGTTTTGACGTAGTCTCCACCGTAAAGCTTGTTCCACTCCGCACGTTTGGCTTCGCGCCGGCTGGCGTAAGCGTCGCACACGGCCACGAAGCGAACGTCGGAAAACTCCGCGATCGCCCCGGTGACCGCGCTGCCGCGCCCGCCCACTCCGAACGCCGCCACGTTAACGCGGCTGCTCGGCGCCTGCGCACCGAATACGGACGACGGCACAACCGCCGGCGCCGCGCACAGTCCTCGAAGAAACGTGCGACGATCGATCCGGGAGTCTCCTGTTTTCATCGTGTCTCCTTCCTCCTTATCCGCCGCGGAGCGGACGGCTATCCGAGCAAGGGCCGCAGGTGTTCAAGGCTCCGCTTGGCTTGCTCCACCGTGCCGCATTCCACACTGAGAACGATCCGCTCGCGGGGACACGCCCGGCATATCTCGACCACCTTGGCCCAATCGACCACCCCGTCGCCGCAGGCGCAACCGACCGGCGTCCCCGTAACCTTGCCGCGCTCCTCTTCCGACTGCGCGATCGAAATGTCCTTGGCGTGCAAATGTACAAGCCGGTCCGCGACCTGCCGGAGCCAGGCGATGGGATCCTCGCCCGCCAGGTAGCTGTTTCCCGTGTCGAAGTTGATCCCAAGGACCGGAGAGTCGACCAGCGCGTGGATCCGGTCCAGCCCCGCCGGAGTCTTGCTGTACTGTTGATGAGGCTCCAGGCCGATCAAGATGCCGCGCGCCTCGGCGACGCTGGCCGCCTCGCGCAGGACGTAACGCATCAGTACGTGGTCCTCGTCCACCGTAGTCCAGGCAGGCTTAGGGCCCTCATCGGTATTGATCAACGGGGCGCCGCACTCCACGGCGAAGCGGATTGCCTGTTTCAGAAACTCCAGGCTGACCTCGGGCTTGCAGAGCGGCATGTGGGCCGACAGCCCTGACAGTTTTACGCCGGCCCGGTCGCAGGCCCGCTTGATGCGATACGGGTCGTCCAGCATGGAAACGCTGTGAAAATACCCTGCTTCGCTCAATAGCTCCCGGCCCCAGTGGACCATCGGCTCGATGTACTCGTAGCCAAGTTCAGCGGCCTTCTCCACGCCCCACTCAAACGGCTTGTCGCCGTGGCGGACGAACTCCATGTTGACACCGGCTGCCAGTTTCGCCATATCCTTCCTTTCACCCGCCTAGTATATATTCCGACCAAGCCGTCGGGAACCCCGGGCCGGAACCGGCCGGATCAGCGCGCCGCCGTGAGCGCCGCAATCCGCTCACCCGCCGCGATGCGCGCATCGTCCCACACTGCCGGGTCGTTCTTCCAGATCTCGACATCGAGCAGCGCCGCCTTGCCGAACGGGTTCTTGTAGATCACGCCGTTCACCAGGCGGTCTGCCGCCGCCCGATCGCCGGAGCGTTCGGCCAAGAGCCGGAAGTATTCGAAATCCTGAAGACCGCGGCGCTGCGCCTTGAGGCGGATGCTGGCGATGGGCTCGCGATAGCCCATCACCGCTCCCCGGTAGATGAGTTGTCCGGAGCCGTTGTAGGTACGGTGCGCCTCTTTGAAATTCTCCGCCTCGTACCAAGAGGCGTAGGCGTTCCAGTCGAACTCCCACTCCACCCAGCCCGAGCGGTACTTCCAGCCCACCCACCCGATAGCGCGGTTGACGAGCAGATCCAGATCGAGAAAGGTGTTCGATCCACACCCGGAATTGCGCCGCTGTTCATAGATCATGGGCCCGTAGAACCAGGCATCGACACCCCGCTGCCGGAAGTGCTCCACGGTTTCGATGTCGAAGGCCACGGTGTGACACACCCACAGGTCCACCTCGGCCGAGAGCTTCTCCATCGCTTCCCGGGAATAGCCGCCGTCCACCCGGTACCGGAACCAATCCCGCCCCATCGCGTCGTGAAGCAGCCGGCCGTAATAGAGCATCTTTTCGTAAGCTTCCTCGTAGTACGACTCGTCCAGCCCGTTGAGGAACGCCACCTTCATCACGCGGCGCCATTCCGGCCGGCTATCGAGATGCTCCTTGACCTGCCGGCCCGTCTCCTTCCATACCGCCTCGTAATCGGCGGTGCGCCCCGCCTCCGGCAGCGCAATGGGCCACGCGCCGCTTCGCGACTCTCCCCGCTCGATGTCGAACGGCAACATCAGGTGAGAGACTGGCACGCCGTAACCCGGCCCCCAATAGCCGTGCCCGGCGGTGAACGCGGACCCGTCAAGATACTTCGCAACCCTGTGGTCGTACTGCGCCCAGTCCAGCGAAACCTTCGCCCCGTTGACCCGGATCTCCGGGCGGTAGGCGTAGACCAGCGGGAGGAAGCGATGACGCCGGGCAAGCTGGTAGTAGGCAAGTTCCTCTTCGGGCGGCATTTGCCGCATCGAGCCGTTCCAGATGTCGCCCTTCAGACCGGTCTCGTGCGGCAGCGCGAAGTCCCACACGTCAAGGGCCACGTTCACGCTTTTCGTGCCGCCCTCCCAGCGGACCGCCACGGTTCCGGTGTAACGGCCCGGGGGGGCCTGTTCACGTTCCCATGGGACGAAGATGTCAAACCACAGCGCATGATTTCGCTGGGCGGGGATATTGTTGTAGAAGTCGGGAATGGCGAATGGAAATCCCGTATTCAAGCGGGCCGGGCGCCGCGGCATGAGGGCGTCCGGGTACCAGGCGGGCCCCAGCGACGTGCCCTCGTAGCCGGTCGAGGGGCGCCGCACCTCGACGTACCACTCCTTGAAGACCTGCACGTTCCGGCCCTCCAGCCGCGCGCCCCCGGGATGGACGAGACGGAGTTCCTCTACATCCACGTCTGCCACTGGGCCAACGGTTTCTACGATGAGCTGGAAGGCCACGAACTCGTTTCGCGCGGCCTTGAGCGACACCGTCCCCGATGCGCCGTCCCAGACCGGATTGCGCGTGCGGTAATCACCCGTGGGGTAATCCGGATGGATGTCAGGCCGGCTTTCGATCAACAATCCCGTGACGGGGTTCACCCGCACGCCGTCGCCGACGGCCCAAAGGGTCACTTGAGCCTTACTCGAAAACGGCGCCAGAAGCGCAACAGAGACCAGAACGCTGGAGGCTAAGCATCGAGGCATGGTTACAAGAATACCTTCGCCCTGCGCTCCGTGGCGCGCGTGCTGTCAAGTCTCGAGCGGCCGTCGGTAGCGCGCGGCGGCGCTCTACGGCATGCCGAGGCGCGGGTCCGCGCCGATGGTGCCCCGCAGCTCCTCTATGTAAGCGGAATCGCTCACCCGGCTCAGTTGGCCGCGGGCCAACTCGATGCGTGTGTCCAGGTCGAAATCGACGATGTCCTCGGGCAACGCCCGCGCACGGAACGTCTCCAGGCTCGCCAGGTGGCGGCGCCAGAGGGCCAGGTCGCGTCCCTGTTTCGCCGCCAGCCGCTCCCGGTACCAGTCGCTGGCAAGGAGGGAATCGCGGGTGAACAGGGACCGGATCTCCGGGGCTTCGATCCCCCGGCCCAGATAGCTGCCGGAGGCCATGATGTGCAGCAGCGCCTTCACCGGGGGACAGGCGGCCGCCACGCTGCCGTCCTCAAAGTACTCAACCGCCACGCGTCGCTGCGCTTCGACAATCGCCTGCACCCCCTCGGCGAAGACAGACGGATCCTGCATCTCCGGTTGCAGCATCTCCTGACTGAAGATAGCGTTCGGAGTTTCGAAGATACGTCCCAGGAAGTGGTCGGCGAACAGGGCGGTAATTCGATAGCCCAGGCGGCTGGCCAGCACGCGGCGTCCCTGGCAGTTGAAATCTTCGAGCTTCTCGAGATAGCCGTTCTCGACGAGATAGCGCGCGCTCCGCTCTACCGGCGACATACGGCACCACAACTCCGGCACGATCATGCTGAGGTCGTGATCCACGCGGAAGCGGGGCCCCACGCACCCCGCCGCCGTCGTGAAACCGTCATAGCCCAAAAGAATCGCGGCGACGACGGCGTTATTGACGTCGATCACCGGCGGCAAAGCGTTAAACGGGCGCTTCGTCAAAGCGCCTTCACTCCCGAAACCGGTGGTGGAAGGCGACTTCCCCGTGAGGCTGCAAATGAAGTCCATGAACAGCTCGGGCAGTTCCTGGTAGTGAATCGGGTTGTAGACGGCCAGCGGCGGGAGCCCTATTTCCGGGTCGGGCGGATTGCCGCGCCGCCCCGCCAGCACGGCGTGGACAGGGAAGTGGACCGGGAGCGGCACGGGGGTGTCGCGATAGAGCCGCGTGCAGACGGAGGCGAGGTGGGCTTCCCGCGGATGGGCCAAATCCGGGCGGCGCTGGAGATACCGGGGATTTTTCGAAGGCTTACCGTCCACCAGCCGGGGATGTGCTGACGAGACCGCCCACTGCCCCTCGCCGCCCGCGAAATCCTCGAGAAGCCGTTTCATGGGCTCGGTGTATTGGTCAAACTCGACCACGTGGTCGATGATCCCCCGAACCTGCGCGCGGGACAGCGGCTCGAAGTTGGAGAGGAGCGTCCCCGGCGCGGCAATGTCCGCCTCGGCCTGAGGGTCGGCGCCGCGGTGGATCGCATCGTCGGGCCGCTGAAACAAGAGCGACTCGCAGTTCACGAGCAGACGCACACTGGGACCGCCTTCGGCCGGGTCCAGGTGCTCGAGGGTTTCGCGAGGCACAACCACGCTGGCCGTAATGTCATCCTCGGTCTGAACCTTGTCGGCCGGCTGAAAATCGGGCCTCAACTTGAAGACGCGCCACGTGCCGTCGGCTTCGAAACCTACCCGGAGGTACTTGGCCACCAGAGGCTGGTTGTCGAACTTGAGCTCATGGCCGGGCGAACCGTCGCGGCGGTCCACCGTGAAATGCTCCCGCCATGCCTCACCCCAATCCGGCCGGTAGTGCCGCTTCACCGTGCACACGAGCTGCCGGATCGCATGCGGCAACTCCGCCAGCCAGCGATTGTGTTCGTCGGTGTAATCCGCCGACGGGGTCAGCAGCTTGATCACCGAGCCGAGCGACCGCTCGGGACTCAGGATGGGGCGCCGCGAACGTTCGTCCGGCGGCCGGTGGCGGTAGATAGCGGAGAAATCGCGCCCCAGCACATCGGCGACACGGTCCATGTCCTGGCGGAAATCGCGCACGATCACCGGACCCTGCAATAGGGCGCCGCTCAGCGATTTCGAGATCTCCGACTTCCCCCCGCCGGAGACGGTGCAGGGCTTGTGACAGAAGACGCCGTCGGGCCGGACTCCGATCAGCCGCCACTGTTTGGTCCCGGCCTGCTTCTCCAAACGGACACGGTAGCCGGAAGGAAGCACGTACACCACATCCGGCCGTAAAGGAAGCTGCTGCGGAGCATCCCGGCGACGCCACCGGACCACTCCCTCGGAAACGAGGAACTCCGCCGTCTCGGGAACGTAGAGCACGTCGGGGAACCGCCGATCCACCGCGAAGCCTTCGGGCCGCAGTTCCACCCCGTCGCCAAGCAGGGCCAACGCCTGATCCAACCGGCATTCCTTGAGGTGGAACGTCCGGTCGGCCAGGAACTGAGCGCCAAGCACGTAAGCGGGAAACGCGATGGCGCCGCCCGCGTGCTCCTCCTCGGCCACGCCGAATAGATTGGCCGCATAACTGATCTGGGTCTTGACTTCTTTCTTGCAGTAGCCGAAATAGTTGTCCGCGATGATCGTCACCATCACGCCGCGATGGTCCCGGCAGGCCGCCTTGAAAGCCCCACCCTGGTTGTAAGGCTCTTCCACCGAGCGCCAGCACATGCCGTCGCGTCTCTGCTGCTCGGTGGCCTCCTCGAAATGGGGAAGACCAAGGTCCTTCTTGCGAACGCCGGCCAGATGCGGCGCCAGGATCACGCAGCCGGTGTGGCCGGTCCAATGTTGGACGTCCAGCGCGGCGTCGTTTTCCGGCAAGAACGGGTCGCCGGCGTTTCCGAAGATCCCCTCGACGAAATCGAGATTGCTGATCAGACTGGCCGGCGCGAAGAAGCGGATCTCCATGCTTCTGACCGGATCGCGGCCTGTTGCCGGGCACACGAT
>CAYRPT010000132.1:0-8441 GCA_964425895.1 uncultured Solibacteraceae bacterium
CCTACGATATGTCGCTGATGAAAGCCTTCTTCTTCAGTGACGACCAGAGACGTTACCTGCAACTGCGCATGGAGGGCACCAACTTCCTGAACGCCCGCGGCTACGGCGAGTACGATCGCAACATCGGCACCCGGAACTTCGGCTTGATCACGACCGCCGGACAGGACCCGCGAGCGATCCAACTCTCGCTCAGGCTGGTTTTCTAACCGTGCCCCCCGCCCCCGGGACGCAGCGCCTGCGAGCGGCTGCGTCCCGGCCTTCGCGGCTTGAGTGCGCCCGGCTTCCGGATTGCCGAGAGAGCCCGGCCGCCCGATCGGCGATTTCAGCCGTATCGGCGGCACCGGAACAAAAAAACACAAGCTTCAGGCCTCCGTTGCAGGAGCATTGATTTTGTTCGGACCACGAAGCGTTCCGCCCATTAGGTAGAGGTAGGTCGTCACCCAGTTCGCCAGCACCACGACCACCGTGAAAAAGACCATCCCTACACTCGCCAGCGCCACGCCCGACAGGATGTTGCCAATGACACAACCGGTGGCGAGCGCGGCCCCTGCACCCGCGAGGATCGATCCAATCAGGGCGACGAGGATTTGCTCTGGCGGCTTCGCGATCAGGCGGGCCTGGCCGGACAGACGGGCGGCAAACCAGCCGCCAGCCACAACGCTCGCGACAACCGCGATCAACCACAGTGACACTCTCTTGCCGGGGTTTGCGGGCTGTGCTGGATTGGAGGCGGGCGCAGGGGATGCCGCCGGCTTCGGAAGCTGGTAGACGAACTGCAAATTGCTGTCGGTCGCCAGGAGCTGCGCGTGAACCACTCCGTGGGTCACGCCAAGAGGGTAGTTGCGTCCGCTGGCCGCCGAAGAGAGATACGCGGCACTGCCCAGGATTCCGATGAGCAGTCCGGCCTGCCAGGGCCTCCAGGCCTTGGCCGCGAGCGCTCGCTGCAAGGAAAACCCGCTGCCGGCCGATCGGGCGGAGGTCTTCGTTGCCGAAGCCCGGAGTCGCGCGAACACCAACGTCACAGCCGCCAGCACCGCCGCGACCGCCCAAAACGGCAGCCCCGTGATGGATGAGAACGTCACCGCGCTGTCATCCGGCGCGGTCCATACGTGGGTCTTGAGAGCAGCGTTCAGCCGGGCAAGTGGTCCGTATTCGACCAGTGCGATTCCGATGGGTATACCCACCAGCGCCACGATGGAATTGATGTGCCCGATGCCAGCCTTGTACAGCGACCCGCTGATGCAGCCGCCGGACAAGACCATGCCGACGCCAAACAAAACCCCGCCCAACAGGTAGCTTGCCCAGAGGAAGGGCTTCGGCGCCAGCGTGACCCAGCCGAGCAGGTCGAGAACTGCGAAGCCAGCCATTCCGGCGACGATACAAACCCACAATCCCCAGATCTTCCGCCAGTCCTTCATGACCAGCACCTCGCTGAATGCCGAAGCTCCGCAGAGGTCACCCTTCTCGAGGAAGAAGCCGAACAGGAAGCCAATCGGAATTGCAGTAAGGACCCAGAGCCCCGTGATCCAGGCAACCAGGCAGATCCCGGCCAAGAGGATCAGAGCAATGAGGACCTGGGAGGACCTCGAGCTTCGCTGTGTATCTTGAGTCATGATTCCACCTCGACAAAAATGATGTGCGGCCTCTGCGCCGCAGGCGCCGAGGCGCGCGGTTAGCGCCTCGGAAACCCGGCCGGCCCGGCGATCTGCTATGCCCGGCATGTCTCAACCGATTCAAAGCGTCCACCGAAATACTTCCGGTTGATCCAAAGCGCCACGTTCACCAGCGAGATCAGGACCGGGACTTCGACCAACGGGCCGATCACCGCCGCGAAGGCCGCGCCGTGGCTGATACCAAAGGTGGCGATCGCGACCGCGATGGCCAACTCGAAGTTGTTCGAAGCCGCGGTAAATGAGAGCGTCGTGGATTCGGCGTAGTTCGCGCCCACTTTCTTGCTCACCCAGAACGACACGAAGAACATCAGGACGAAGTAGACACTCAACGGGATGGCGACCCGCACCACGTCCAGCGGCAATTGGACGATCGTCTCCCCCTTCAGCGAGAACATGACCACGATGGTGAACAGCAGCGCGATCAAGGTGATCGGGCTGATTTTGGGAATGAAGCGCGTGCGGTACCACTCGCCTCCCTTGGCGCGGCGCAGGATCAGCCGGGTGAGGAATCCCGCAATAAATGGAATGCCGAGATAGATGAACACGCTCTTCGCGATCTCTCCCATGGAGATGTCGACCAGGACCCCTTCGAGTCCCAGCCAGCGCGGGAACACGGTGAGGAAGAAGTAAGAGTAGACCGAGAAGAACAACACCTGGAAGATGGAGTTGAACGCCACCAGGCCGGCAGCGTATTCGCGATCTCCCCTGGCGAGGTCGTTCCAGACAATCACCATGGCGATACAGCGTGCCAGGCCGATCAGGATCAATCCGGTCATGTATTCGGGCTTGTCGCGGAGGAACACCGCGGCCAGCCCGAACATCAGCAGCGGGCCGACAACCCAGTTCTGTACCAGCGACAGCCCCAGCACCTTCCGGTGGGCGAAGACCCGGCCCATCTCTTCATACCTCACCTTCGCGAGCGGCGGATACATCATGAGAATCAGACCAACCGCGATAGGAATCGAGGTGGTTCCGATGCTGAACTGATTGAGAAACGGGACGATGCCGGGCAGCAGGTATCCCGCACCGACACCGGCCGCCATCGCGGCGAAGATCCAGAACGTCAGGTATCTGTCCAAGAACGGCAGGCCACCGCTCGGCCTCGCCGAGTTCCGCTCTGCCACGAAAGCGTCTGCCATATCCGTTCACCCAAGTTCTTCAAGTTGTTCCGGCTATCCGATCGTCGCTGCCGAGCTCAGGATGGCCAAGTCCGCAATCGTGTCGATCGAGATCGACATATTCACTTCAAGAAAAGAGACGCTGCTACACGGACACCAGGGCCTGCTGTGCCTTCAGATTCTCACTGAGCACAGACTCGATGCAGCCGAAGAAGCCTTCGAGGCATTGGCACTTCACCGAATAAAAGCTCATCGACTTGTCCTTGCGAACACCGACCAGACCGGCATCCCGGAGGATGGCCAGGTGCTTGGAGACAGTGCTCTGGTCGGCTCCGGCGAGTTCGGTCAGGTCGCAGACGCACATCTCCCCCTTCTGCCTGAGGGCATCGAGGAACATGAGACGTGTCGGATGGCTCAGCGCCTTGGCGATCCTGGCGCGCGCTTCATAGCGTTTTCTATTCGCCAGCTTCATGGCTCCATGGCCATTTTGCCATCATTCCACGAAGGTGTCAACAGGTGGCCACTATCTCAAGTCCTCACTTCGCTGTTACACCCGGTGGAAGCTCTTGAGGATGTCCCGGGTAGCGTAGCGGAGGGCGATGGGCCGGCCGTGGGGGCAACTCATCGGGCAGTCCGTGGCCGCCAGCGCGCGGAGCAGGTACTCCATTTTTGCCATGTCCAGGCGGGTGTGGACCTTAATCGCGGCCCGGCAGGCGATGCCGGCCGCCATGCCCCGGCGGAGGTCGTCGAGCGACAGGCTCCGCAAGGCGCCTTCGCGGATCTCCAGGATCTCCCGGATCAGCCGTTCCACGTCCCCGGGGCCTACAGCGGCCGGCGCGGCCTTGACGGCGATGGTGCGGTGTCCGAAGGGTTCGGTTTCAAAGCCCATCGAGTGCATGTCGTCCGCAATGGCCGCATACTCGACCTGCTGGGCGGGCGTCAGCTCCAGCACGATGGGCATCAGCAACCCCTGCCGTTCGACCCGGCCCGCGGCCATCTGCCGCAGGACCTGCTCAAAAAGCACGCGCTCATGCGCTACGTGCTGGTCGATGATCCAAAGGCCGTCCGGACCGGCAGCCACAATGAAGCTGTCATGGATCTGTCCGAGGGGCCGAAGGTCGGCCAGGGCGCCGAGACTCAGGGGCTCGGCCGGCGCCGCCCCTTCAGGCAGCGGGCCGTGGGTGTCCGGAACTCTGAGCTTCAGCACCGGCCTCGCCGGAGCCTCCAGGGGCGTGGGCGCGCCGCCAAAGTCCAAACGCGGCGCGGGGGGCGGCGGAGGGCCCAAGGCGTACTCCGGCAGGGTCTCCGGCCCGGGGGCCGCCGGAGTTTGGGGGAATACCGGACGGGCGACGGCCGGGCCCCCCGGTGGCGCGGAATCCGCGCCGGGAAACGGGAAACTCTCGAGCGCCTGGGTGAATTCCGAGTACGGCAGGCGCACGGCCGCCTGTTCCCCACCCCCGAGGGGCGCCGGCAGAATCGCCTCCGGCGGCACATCCGAGGCCGGCTTGCGGGCCACCAGAAGCTCTCGTATGGCGTCACGCACGAAGTCGTGCACGAAGTTCGCGTGCCGGAACCGGACCTCGGTCTTCGATGGGTGAACGTTCACATCCACCTCCTCGTAGGGACACTCGAGAAACAGCAACGCGAAGGGGTAGCACGCCGGCGGCATGAGGTTATGGTAGGCGGACGAGATAGCGTGCAGGATCAACCGGTCGCGGATGAGCCGGCGATTGACAAAGATGAAGATCGAATTCCGATTCATCCGCTGCACTTGCGGACGCGACACAAACCCGGAGAGACGGTACCGGCGTGTCTGGGGCGAGGCTTCCGGCGGCGCGCCGTAGTCCGGCGGCAGCCTCAGGTCCTGCTCAAAGCCGGGGATCTCGACCAGCTCGCTGAGCGTCTCCCCGCCGAAGACCTGGAAGACCCGTCCGCGAAGGCTTCCGGCAGGCGCCGCCTCGAGCAGAGGTTTCGTCCCGTTCCACAGCTCGAAAGCCTTGTCGGGATGGGCGAGGCTGTAATGGGTGGCGAGCGACGCGATGTGAGCCAGCTCCGTCTGTTCCGTGCGCAAGAACTTCTTGCGCGCCGGCACGTTGAAGAAGAGATCCCGCACGGTGATCACGGTGCCCCGGGCGAGCGCCGCCTCGCCGCACTTGAGCATCTTGCCGCCGGCCACCTCGATGCGCGTGCCGGTCGCCTCCTGGTCGGCCTTGGTTTCGAGCAGCAGGCGTGATACCGCGCCAATGGACGGAAGCGCTTCCCCGCGAAACCCCAGAGTCGCGATGGATTCGAGGTCGCCCACGCTGGCCAGCTTGCTGGTGGCGTGGCGTTCGAAGGCGAGCAGCGCGTCGTCGCGGATCATGCCGCAACCGTCGTCGGTGACGCGGATCAACCGCTTGCCGCCAGACTCGACTTCGATCTTCAGGCTGGCGGCGCCAGCATCCAGGGAATTCTCCAGAAGCTCCTTGACCACGGAGGCGGGACGTTCCACCACCTCACCGGCCGCGATTTGATTCGCGACGGTGTCGGAGAGGATGCGAATGCGGCCCATGCTCGAAAGCGGCGCGAAGAACGAACCGGGAAGCTTCTTCGTTCCCGTCGCGTACCCACATTCTAACCCGGCACCACGCCGCCGACCCCGGGAGGCGCGGGCCGCCCCGGGGCCGCTCAGTAGCCGTTCATGGACTCGGTGATTACGACACCACGGGTTTCGAGCAACTGGCCAGTCGTGCGAAGCAGGTTTGTGCGATTTCGCTGGTACTGGGCAGCTTGGGTCACCACCTGAGACTGGGCCGCCACCAGCGCGTTCTGGGCGTCGAGAACGAAGAAGATGGTCGAGACGCCGAGATCGTACTTCTGCTGTTCCGCGTCGAGGCGCTTCTGCGAGAACTCGAGCGCCTTCTGCGCCAGGGCGACACGCGCCTTGCTGCTCTCGATCTGGCTGACGGCGTTCAACACCTCGAGCCGGATGTTCTGCTGCACGCTCTGCGCGCGGAGGGAATTCAGCTTCTTGCTTACCGCCGCGTCAGCCAGATTGGCCACCGCGGAGCGGTCGCGCAGGGGGAACCGCAAGCTCAGCGTGAAGCCGTAGGTTGGGAAGTCGAAACCGAAAATCTGGTTCAGGGCGTCGCCGAGCCCACCGGGGATGGTGCGGATCAGGGTGGAGCCGCCGCTGATCCCACCGCCTTCGAACTCAAAGAGGTTCCCGCCTACGCCCGCCGAGCTGTAACCCAGGCTAAGCGACAGGTCCGGCCGCAACTGGTTCCGCGCCGACTCGTAGTCGTAGTCGTCGAGCATGATGCTCTTGAGGGCGCTGCGGAGGTCGGGGCGTTGGCGATAGGCGATTTCCACCATCTGTTCCGGTTCCACCTTCTCCTCGTCCCCTTCCGGCAGGACCGCCTCGGTGAGGACAACCGGCATGTGCCGGTAATCCGGATCGAGGTCGGCGCCGATCTGGCGGCGGAGACCGTCCAGCGTCTGTTCCAACCGGTACTGGGCCTGGATGACGTTGATGCGGGCGTTCTCGAGGTTTTGCTGCGGCTGATAAATATCGAGGGCGGAAATGGCGCCGAGTTCCAGCTCGCGCTCGGAACGCTTCAATAGGGCCTCGGACAGGCGATAGCCTTCCTGAGCCACGCGCAGGCTCTCCCGGGCCTCGATCACCGCCCAGTAGGCGTTTTCCGCCGCCGCCAGGAGCTGCTGAAGCTGGTTCTCCAGGTTGTCCTGGCTCTGGCGGAAGCGCGTCTTGGCCACCAGGTACTGGAGCTTGTTGATGCGGGTTCCGAAATTCCGGATGAGAGGTTGCGTGACGGCGAGATCCAGGCTGCCGTTGATGGAGGGGTTGATGGTGGCGAACTCGCTGTTCGTGGATCGCTTCTGCCCGGTGAAGCCGACGGAATACTGCGCGCCCGTGGTCAGCGTCTGGCCGAAGTTCAGGCTGAACGGCTGCGTAAGCTGGTTCAGCGTTTCGGCGCCCTGGAGCGCGTCGCTCGTAGGCGTCTGAGCCCGGGTGCTGCGGAAGCTGGTGCTCACCGTAGGATCGAACCGCGCCAGGGCGCGCGTGATCGCGTTGCGGGGCGTCTCGACCGACAGTTTCTGGATGGTGAAGTCCGGGTTGTTCACCAGCACGAGCTCCAGGTAGGCCTGGAGGGAGAGCTCCAGCATGCCGTCGACCACGAAATCCTTGAGCCGGGAGGCGGGCAACAGATCCGGCAGCGGAAGCGCGGGCGCGAAATGGGTGCGGAAATACTCGCCACTGCCAAACACCGGGGCCTCGATGCGGCGGATTCCTTCCTCGGTTTGCCGGACGCCGAATCGGGACACATAGTCTTGCGCGGGCAGCGATGAAGCCGCAAGGAACAGGAGTACGAAAAGGACAGATCGCATTGTTGGTGGTTGACTATTCGTAACGGATGGCTTCAATAGGGTCCAGCTTGGCCGCCTGGACGGCGGGATAGATGCCGAACAACAGACCGATTCCCACCGAGACGCCGAAAGCGACGGCGATCGAAGAGGAGGTGACCACCGTCGACCAGCCGGCGGCCGCGGCAATGATGCGGGACAGCGTGAAGCCGAAAAGAATCCCTATCAACCCGCCCAGGATCGAGATCAACACCGCTTCGGTGAGAAACTGCCGGATGATATCGGCCTGGCGCGCGCCAATGGCCCGCCGGATCCCGATCTCGCGCGTGCGCTCGAGCACCGTGGCCAGCATGATGTTCATGATGCCGATGCCACCCACCAGCAGCGAGATGCCGGCGATGCAGATCATGACGATGTTGAAGATGAACTGGGTCCGCCGCCGTTGTTCGAGCAGGCCGGCGGGCACGGTCACCTGAAAGTCGCCTGCGTCTTTGTGGGTGGCGCCGAGCAGGGCGCTCACCACGCTGGCCGTCTCGATGGAGTCGGTGCCGGGTGCGACACGGATGTAGATACCGTCAATCTCGTCCTTGAGATAACTATTGGGATCCTCAAAGCGGCGCATCACCGTATTGAGCGGGGCGATCACGAGGTTGTTGGCGCTTGAAACCTCGAGCTGCGACATATCCGAGCCGGCCGTGGCCTGAGGCGCCAGCACTCCGACCACCTGGAGCCATACTTCGTTCACCTTGACGTACTTGCCCACCGCCTTGTCGAAGCCGAGCAGATTCACCTTCGCGGTTTCGCCGAGCACGCAGACCGGAGCCGAGTAGCGGTTGTCCTCCTCGGTGAAGAACCGTCCCTCGACCACCTGGAGACTGTTGATCGTCAAGAACTGGGGTTCCACGCCGACCAGCAGCGGAGGGTCCTGGGCTGTCTTCGGCAGAACCTTCGAGGGCTTGAAGCGCTTCCGCGGTGTCACCGCCTCGATGCCGGCGACATTTTCACGGATCGCCCGGAAATCCCGGAAGGTCAGCCCGGGGGAAATCGCCCGGCGGTTCTGCAACTCGTTCCGGTCGACGGCTTCGCGCGCCTCGATGATGATGTTGTTCACGCCGAGCAGGTCGATGTAGCTCATCATCTCCTGCTGCGCGCCGGCGGTAATGGAGAGCATGGCCACCACGGCGCCGACGCCGAAGATCATGCCCAACATGGTGAGCAGGGTGCGCAGTTTGTGGACCAGCAAGCTGGCCAATCCCATGTAAATTTCAGGAAGATATGCCGAAAGCAT
>CAYRPT010000133.1:0-8405 GCA_964425895.1 uncultured Solibacteraceae bacterium
GCATCCGCGGTAGGATCGGCTTCGACAAGGTAACGCTGAATGGGTCGGACCGGACCGTGCGCTTCACGCGCGAAGGGATGGAACTCGATCCGGGTGGCATAGGCAAAGGGTACGCTGTCGATCGCATGGTCGCTATTTTGAAATCCGCGAACATCCGCTCCGCGCTCATCTCCGCGGGCAGCAGCAGCATTTATGCCCTTGGCGCGCCGCCCAAGGAGAAGGGATGGAAGATCTCCATCCGGCACCCGCGAGACTTGAGCCGCCAGGTGGACGAGGTAGTCCTCACCGATATGTCCCTGGCGACATCCGGGACCTCGGAGAAGTTCTTCCGCGCCGAAGGGCGCCTCTACAGTCATATAATGGATCCCCGCACCGGCTACCCTGCCAAGGGTATGTTGTCGGTTTCGGTGATCGCCCCACGCGCGCTGGACAGCGAGGCGTGGACCAAACCCGTGTTTATTCACGGCCGTCAATGGACGGCCCAGCATTTGCGAAACAATCCCCGGATGAAAGATTTCCGGTTCTTTCTCTGCGAAGACAAAAAAGGCGGATCGGAACAGGCATGCGCGTGGCTCCAATGACTAGTCGATTTCTTGACGCCTGCCGCCGCCGTCCGACCGACGTGCGGCCAGTTTGGTTCATGAGGCAGGCGGGTCGCTACATGCGGCAGTATCGCGAGATTCGGGCGCGGCACGGCATCCTCGAGATCTGCCGGCGGCCGGACTTGGCGGCCGAAGTGACCCTCCAGCCGGTCGAGGTTCTGGATGTGGACGCCGCCATCATCTTCGCGGACCTCCTGTTGCCCGTGGAACCCATGGGCCTGAAGCTTCGTTTCGTGGCCGGAGAGGGCCCGGTAATCGCTAACCCGGTGACAGCCTCAGCGGACGTGGATGCGCTGTCGATCTCCAACACGGACGACCTCGGCTACGTCGGAGAGGCTATTCAAATCGCCACTCGCGCGCTCGCCGGGAGAGTGCCGGTCATCGGGTTCGTCGGGGCCCCGTTCACCGTAGCCAGCTACATGATTGAGGGGGGAGCCTCGCGCACGTTTCTGCGAACGAAGCGCATGATGTACAACGACGAAACGCTTTGGCGCCGCCTGATGGGCAAGCTCGTCGACGTGCTGGGTCCGTTCGCCCTGCACCAGGTTGCCGCTGGCGCCCGGGCCATCCAGGTGTTTGACAGTTGGGTCGGCGCCCTTGGGTCGGACGATTACGTCCGCTATGTGGCCCCCTACTCCCGGGCGCTGATCGATCGTATTCGCTCGAGCAGCGTGCCCGTCATCCACTTCGGCACCGGCACCGGCGGGTTCTTCCGGGAGCTCCACGCGGCCGGAGGCGATGTGCTCGGGATCGATTGGCGCGTGAACATCGACCAGGCCTGGATGGACATCAGCTACCGATCGGCGATTCAGGGTAACCTGGACCCCGCCGTGCTCTTCGCTCCGTTGACCGAGTTGCGGTCCCGGGTGCACGAGCTCCTCAAACGAACGGGTTCACGGCCTGGCCACATCTTCAACCTGGGGCACGGCATCCTTCCCGAGACGCCGGTGGAGCACGTACGCGCCGTCGTCCAGTTCGTGCGCGAGTTCCAACTCTGATCGGGTTTCGCAGCCGTCTTGTTCCGCGGGCGAGTGGCGTGGAGCGCAGTGGTGTCCGTACAATACGAAAGAGGTTAGGGTTCGGGTGAAGCCTCACTTGAGGCTCTCCCGTTCCCGCGATTAAGGCGATTCGCATCACGGACCTCGCCTAATCGATTCTTAACGAAGCGCCGATAGCTTGGGTGTATGCAGGATAGACGCGCAGAACCGAGGATGTTATGCGCCGATCTTGTGGACGTCGAATGGCGGGACAAGAGCGGGAAGATCAAGCGGACCGTCGCCAACCTGGAAGACATCTCCCTGGGCGGAGCATGCTTGCAGATGGACGTGGCGGTGCCGCTCCACGCCTCGGTGCGGATTAGCTACCCCAGCGGGGAGCTGGCCGGGCGGGTCCGGTACTGCGTCTTCCGCGAGATCGGCTATTTCCTCGGGGTCCAGTTCGAACCGGGCAGCCAGTGGTCGCAGCGCTCGTTTCGCCCTTTGCATCTGTTGGATCCGCGGCGACTGGTGCCCCAGCCCCCGGACGAGATTCCGCCGCAGACACATTGACCTCCGATCCGGGAAACCGTCCTACGGCGCGACCCGCGCCCGCCGCCGCTATCGTCTCCGGGGCGCCGCGATGCCAGCCGGCCCGGGTGGCTATCTCTGATAACATGGCGAGCGGGAGGTCCTTATGAACAGACGCAGCTTCCTTCAGAATTCGGCGATCGCGCCGGCCATCGCCCTGGCGCAGAGCCGCATTCTCGGCGCCAATGACCGGATTCGTATCGCCGTCTTGGGCCTCAACGGACGCGGGAAAGATCATATCAGTGGCTTCGAGCCCCTGGACAACGTGGAGGTGGCGACCCTCGTCGATCCCGATCTCGAGGTCGCCAACGAGCGTGCCGCCGGCTTCGAGAAGACCTACGGCCGCCGGCCCAAGATCGTCCAGGACATGCGGCAGGCCTTCGACGACAAAAACATCGACGCGGTGAGTGTCGCGACCCCGAACCACTGGCACGCCCTGGCGACCATCTGGGCCTGCCAGGCCGGCAAGGATGTCTACGTCGAGAAGCCCGGGACGCATGCCATCTCCCAGGGGCACAGCATGATCGCCGCCGCCCGGAAGTACAACCGGATCGTCCAGCACGGCGTTCAGTTGCGCAGTTCCGAGGCGATTCAGGAGGCCGTTCAGAAGCTGCGGGAAGGAGTAATCGGCGACGTCTACATGGGCCGCGCGGTGATTTTCAAGTGGCGCCCGAAGCTGGAGAATCACCCGAACGAAGAACCGCCCCGGACGCTCGATTACAACCTTTGGGTCGGCCCCGGAAAGTGGCGTCCCTACTCGAAGAACCATGTCCACTATAACTGGCACTGGACCTGGGACTTCGGCAATGGCGAGATCGGCAACCAGGGCGTACACGAGACCGACATGCTGCAATGGGGCCTGGGCGTCAAACTGCCAACCCGGATCACCGCGATGGGAGGCAAGTACCTGTGGGACGACCGCCGCGAGACCCCGGAGGTGCTCACGGCTCTCTGCCATTTCGGCAAGGAGAACAAGTTCGCCGAAGTCGCGGTGCGGTTCTGGTGCTCGAACCACGAGGCGGCCGCCTGCGGCAACCTGTTCTACGGATCGGAAGGCTACATGGCCATCAAGGGCTACACGCGTTACGAGGTGTACCTCGGGCGCGACAACAAGCCCGGCCCCTCGCGGGAAGCGCCGACGAAGCACTACGAGAACTTTGTCCAGGCCGTCCGCAGCCGCAAGACCTCGGAGCTGAATGGTCCGGTCGAGACGGCGCACTACTCCTCGGCCTTGGCCCACGTGGCGCACGCCGCCTTCCGGCGCGGCCAGACCCTCGAATTCGATCCGGCCACGGAGCGTTTCGTCAACGACGACCAGGCCAACGCTCTGCTCGCGGAAACCTATCGTCCGGGGTTCGAAGTTCCGGCTCCGGATAAAGTGTGACCCGGTGAGCGCTAACCGCGCGGCTGTGCGCCTCCGGTGCGAGAGGCCGCACGTCATTGATAAAGGGAACATTCACGAATGTTCCCTGGAGAGGTCCGGCGGCCGCCCCCTGGATCAATCCGGAACAGCGCGGAGCCCCCGGCAAAGCGATCGAGACTCACTTGCCGCTGATCAGGGATGCACGGCACTTCTGAGCCTCCGCATCCAGCAAGCGCAGCTCGCTCTCCTTGAGCGCGACCAGACCCACGAGGTACTCCTGGAGGGCCTGCGCATAGGGCCCAACCTCGTTCAGCACACCCTGAAGCAGGTCCCCCACCGCGGGGTTCTGGTGGCGGCGGACGCCTTCGATCAGCGAGAGGGTCATCGAATCGAGGGCCTGAAGCCGTAGGAACGCTTCGAGCGCCTTGGTCATCGAATCGGGCTTCGCCGCCAACTCTCCCAGATTCTGCCGGAGGTAGCCAGCCTCCTTCTTGAGCGACTGGACCTGCGGCCCGTACGCATCGCCGCCAGTCGCCCAAGTTCCCGGGTTCACCTGGCCGAGCAGGGGCTCGAGGCGCTCGACCTGGGCGGCGACTTCGGCACACATCGTCTTTACGTCCCACACCGGCGGCGCCCCGCCGGGAGCCTCCTGGGCTCCGAGGATGCCGGTCAAGGCCAGGAATGCGAGAAGATTGCGAACCACCATCATCCGCCAGTGTCTCACAGCGTGGCGTGGCGGCACGAATGTAACGCCTGGTGCGACAAGGATGCGCCCCGGGCGCTGCCGGCGCGGGCCCGGGCGCGATGCCGACCGGCGCCCCAACATTCCGTTGGCCCTTCACCGCGGATGACCGATGCCGGGGGTGGGCAGGGAAGGTAGCGGGCGAGGCCTCCATCCCCGAAGCCCGGCCCGGCAGCAGGCCGGCCGGCGAGGCTACAAGAACCGGGCGGCGTGAGAGAATCGATTTTTGCCCGACCCGGCGGCCTCAGTGTCAGGCTGGCCCCTCCCGCAAAGGACGTCGCTCGGCTTCAGCGCCCCGCGGTCGGATCGAAGGCTGCCGTCGTCCCGAAGCCGAGAATACCCTGAAAGACCAAGAGGTTCCATATGTTGACGCTCCGAAGCTTATTGATTTTTCCCGTTCTGTCCGTTGCCATATCTCCCACGTCCCGGCTGGAAGCACGGCCGAGGACCGACGTCCTGGTGATGAAGAACGGCGACAGAATTACGTGCGAGATCAAGAAGTTGGAGCGGGGACAACTCCTGATCAAGACCGACTACACGACCGGCACCGTGACTGTGGATTGGCTCGAAGTGGAGCGGATCGAGAGCAAGCAGCTATTTCAGGTGGCCTTGTCAGACGGTGAGCGTTATGACGGAGTCATCAGCCAGGAACGCTCGACCGAGAAGTTCAAAGTCATCGACCAACCGGATACGCTTAGCGTCGACCGTTCGCAAGTCGTCGAAATGGAGCAGCTAGGAAAGGGTTTGCTTCAACAACTGGACGGCGGGATCGATTTGGGCTTCAGCTCCACGAGCAGCAACAATCTGACGCAGATGACGGTCAATGCCTCGGTTTCCCGCCGAAGTGAGAAGGACTTCGCGGATCTGAGGGGAAGCTCGATCTTTAGCCGGCAGTCTGACGCGCCTGGCACCAACCGCAATAATCTCACTGCCCTATACCAGCGGGACGTCTCACGCTCATGGGTGGCCGGCGCCACGTTGGACCTGCTCCAGAGCGATGGACAGCAGCTCGATCTTCGGACTACAGTCGGCGGCTTTGGCGGGCGCTATCTCTTCCGTACCAACAGAACCGAGATGCTCACCGCCGGCGGTCTCGTCTTCAACCGCGAACGTTTTTCTCAACTCGAGGGTCAGCCGACAAGCCAGGGCAATGCCGAAGGCGTTATTGCGGCGCAGCTCCTTCTATTTCGTTTTGATTCGACGCAATTCGATACCAGGTTCCAGTTATTTCCGAGCATTACACAGGCCGGCCGTTATCGGATCAACTTCAGTACAAACATGTACCTGGACCTGTGGGGCGATCTCTACCTGCGGTTCTCCTTCTTTGACAACTTCGACAGCCGGCCTCCTGTGGACGCTCCGGGCAATGACCTCGGCGTCACGACGTCGGTCGGCTGGAGCTTCTGAGCGCTAACCGCGCGGCGGCGTGCCTCCGGCGCAGAGACCGCACGTCATTGATACCAGGAAACATTCACGAATTCTGCCTGGTGAGCAGTGGGCAAGATCTGTTCGTAGGCAGAACCTCGGCGTGATGTGAATTCAACAGCTTGCACTCCGAAGGCGCACGGCCGCTGAACCGCGGCGGCATCAAGTCACCGAACTGCCGCCCATCCAGGCGCGCACCATTGAGTATCAGTGCCATCGCGTGGTCTGCCCGGAGTGTGGGGAAAGCACACGCGCGGCCGTGCCCGAGGAGGCCAGCGGGCACTTCGGCCCGCAACGGACCGCGTTGATTGCTTACCTGACCGGGGTCTGCCGCATGCCGCGCCGGGTCGTGGAAGCCCTGCTGGGCCAAGTTTTGGGAATCGATATCAGCTTGGGGAGCCCGCAGAAGTGCTGGGAAGAAGCTCGCCAAGCGGTGGCCGCCCCGTGCCAGGAACTGGAAAAGCAATTGAAGTATGAGCCCGTGTTGAACGTCGACGAGACGGGTTGGCGGATCAATGGCGACAAGCGCTTCCTGTGGGCCTTTGTGGCCGCACGCTATGTGGTCTATACGGTGGCCGCCACGCGCAGCAGCCAAGTCCTGCGGGACCTGCTGGGGAGGGTGGAAGTTGATCCACTTCGGCGATACACCCGACGCCGGCAAGGAAGAGTTGTATAACATCGCCAAGAACCCTCACGAAAAAGAAGACCTGATTCTGAAGCGGCCCCGGCGGGCGGCCGCGCTCCGGCAAGAGATGTGGAAGCAGTACGCCCTGGATGCGCACTTTCAACACGGCGAGCAAGCCGGCAGGAAGGCGACAGGTGAGCAAGCGACCGGGCGCGCCCGCGCCAAATGCCGGGCGCACCGCGTTCCGGGGATGGACTGTCTGTGCAGCCGGTACAGCCGGGGCGGCGGCGGATTCCACGGTTGGCAGGGTAACCCGAGTGAAGGAGGAGGCGGGAAGACCCGGTTCGAGGCGATAATGGAGGGCTGTCAGTTCGTTCTGTTCTGGCGGTATTCCGCCGGTCAGGTCCAGGTGGCGTCCCGAGCTGTGGGAACCGGGGGGGCGGACCGAATGCGAGGAATGACGCGACGCAAGCGATCGATCGGGAACCGAGCACCCAGGAGCGCCGGCCGCCTCGCAGAGAGTCTAGTTGGCTCATCTTTCGCGTGGCTGACGCTGGCTCTTCTGGCCGTTGCTGGGATCACAGGCGGGGTGATCCTGGTCAGTGGCCGCGTAAAGCCGGTCTCCAGTCCTGAGTTTCGCGCCGATGCCGGAGAGGCCGCCGGCGGCAGCGCCTCACCGTCAACGAGTGACAACGCGGGTGCGGCCAGCAGCAAGCTGGATCCGTCAATCTCCTGGGTGGTGCGGGCGCCCGGGGCGGGCCAGGAGGATCTTGCGGCATCTCACATCTGGCCGGTGGCAGTGGACCGAATCGAGATCAAACCGATAGCGGCGGCCGAGACGGGCCAGTATGGCGAACTGAGTGTCACGCCCAGAACCGACTTCGCTCCCTATCTCCGGCGAGCCGCAACGCTGGGCGAAATTCGGAGCAAGCGGTTCGCCTACCTGTCTACAGAGCTCTCTCCGGCGGTGCTCTACTTCAACCAACATCGACAGATCACGTTCTTCCACAAGATTGGCGCGTGGGGGCTCGGAGGTCCGACGTACTTCGCGGTGCCCACCAAGGATGGACCGAAGGTAGCGCGAGCAGGAGCCAGCGTAAGCGGGGAGACGATGTCGGAGCCCTGGATTCTCGTTTGGTTCACCGGAGCCAAGGGGTGGCTGTTCGACGTCCCATGGCTAATCGTTCTGGAAAACAAACCTAAGATGATCGGGCTGGACAGCGAAGGACTTACCATCCGCTTCCCGGGCCAGTGCGGCGCGCTGGTATCGATGCCGCTGTACGGTTACTACAAGTGCCCTCCCCCGGGCAAGAAATGGCCGGCCGAATTCCGCGGGGCCGTCGATTTTGGGATTGACACCGGCGCGTGGGCCTCATCCCTCCCGGCAACAGTCGCGGCACGTTGCAGGTGGTGGAGCCGGGTGCACCGGCGCTACCCGGTCTATCTCCACGAGACATTCCAGATAGATCGATTGCACGAGACCGTGACGATCCGGAGCAAGGTTCACTTCGTCGATCTTCAGGATCAGTGGAATACTGAGCCAATAACTTTCGCTCCGCTGGCGCCGACGGTTGCCCTCGCCTGGACCGATGACCGGAATCGTTTTCCCATGCGGATGTCAGATGCCGTCACTGATCCCTTCGTGTTTACTCCGCACGGACCGTATATGGGGGTAATCGGCAAGGACACCTATGATCTGGAATTCGAGACTTTGAAGTATGTGAATCAAATTGAGATGTCTGAGCTGCCTCCAAAGAGCGCCCCGGCTCTCGCCGGGGCTGCACTGACGCGCCTGCAGGCCGTGCTTGGCTGGCGATGGAGGTCGGCTGGCGAGATGCCGGTAGATCACGGAGAAGCCAACTACGTTTGGGCCGCCGCGGGGGACGCCTGGTACCCTCGTGCGATTCCGTTCATCCAGGATCCCCTGATCCGTCACAACGCGAGGCAATCGCTTCGCAAGTACATGACCAAGTGGGTCCTGGAAAAGAGCCGGTACACGGAATACCAAGGCGAGCTAAAACCATACAAGGGCGTTTACCTGCTCCATGGTCCCGGTATAGGCTCGTGGGGCGAACTGGGCGAT
>CAYRPT010000134.1:0-8333 GCA_964425895.1 uncultured Solibacteraceae bacterium
AGGCGTCCAGGGCCTGGAGAAGCGAATCGCGAGTGCCCGAGTAGCCGGGGCCGAGGATGGTCAACTCGCGCTCCGGGCTGTGGCGGGCGGCAATCCACAGGGCGGTGCGCATGGCCCGGCGGTGTAGTCCGGAGGTCCGGGTCTCACCGACGAGGAGCACAACGCAGCGCTGATGGCCTCCGCCATGCTCCATCGGGCGCCGGAAGAACAGAGCGCCGGGCACGCTGGTGTAGCGCAGCCGGGCGTCCCCCTGCGCTAGCGGCGCTTCCGCACTGCGACGCCGCGTCTCCGGCGTGGGCCAGGCCAGGTTCTTCTTGATCAGGAGGTAGCCGGCGCCGGCCATTGCCGCTCGAACGGCTTCGATGAGCACGTCGAAATCTTTGCCCGCGAAGCCTTCCACGGGATCCGGAATCGTGGCGACGAGGATGCGGACGGCGCCGCCGCCCATCTCGTGAGCGAAGAGGCTGACTTCGCCCTCGAGCTCTTCGGCGGCCGCGCAATCGAAGGAAGGATCCGCGGATATGCCGGCCTCGCACGGCTTTTCGCCCGTCCCGGGCGGGTTGTCACTGCCGGCGGCTGGCACCGCCAGCAGCAACGGAACGAGGAAGAACAGCCATCTCGTTCGGTGCATAGGGGCTCCCTGCGTCTCACGCCGCGCAGGCCGGATCGGAGTAGCTCAGAACCGCCGTCCGTCCGGCCAACGCCTCCGCGTGCCGTTCCCTTTCATCACTGCGGATTTTCGCCGGCGATCTGATCAATGCGGACAATGAGGCTCCGGCGTCCGGCCCTCCCCCCTCGCCTCCGGACCTCGCGCCGCCGGCCGCGCACTATCGGGGGGCCGTCCGCCTTGGCGGGCCGTTCGCCTGTCTTGAGCCAGTCACCGGCCTCTGGTATAGTCAAGCCATATTCGGGCGACTTCGAGCGCCATTTTACAGAACGGAAGGGTCCGGTTTCCTCGGGGGCGGCGGGCCGCCCCAAGATGGCGGGATCCCGCCCGGAGGCGGTGATGCCGGCGGAAGCTCCCGTGGGACCGCGTAGGGCAAGGAAGGACGGTGTCAACGTGAGTGTCAAAAAAGAACCCGGAATCCGTACAGAGCCTCAGTCCGCATTCTCGCGCCGCGGTTTTCTCCAAGGCGTGGGCTTGGGTGGGGGCGCTCTCGGAACCGGACTTCTCGAACAGACCGCGGAAGCGGCGCCCGCCGGCAGCGTAGCCGGCCCCGGAGCGGCGCCGGTCACTCTTCGGGTCAATGGCAAAGAGCATAAGATCAGCGTGGAACCGCGCGTGACGCTGCTCGACGCGCTGCGCGACCGGCTCAACCTGACCGGGGCCAAGCGCGTTTGTGATCGCGGCACATGCGGGGCCTGTACGGTGCTCGTGGACGGCAAGGCTGTCTACGCCTGCTCGATGTTGGCCATCGACGCCCAGGGCCGCAACATCCAGACCATCGAAGGGATGATGCAGGGCAGTGAACTGCACCCGGTGATGACCGGCTTCGTGAATCACGACGCCCAGCAGTGCGGCTTCTGCACGCCGGGCTTCGTGGTGGCGGCCAAGGCGTTTCTGGACGAGCATCCGAATCCCACGGAAGCGGATGTGGCCGCCGGACTGGGCGGCAATCTCTGCCGCTGCGGCACCTACATGGGTGTCCCTAAGGCAGTGGTGGAAGCTGCAAAGGCGATGGGAGGTAGGAATGCCTGAGTACAAGTGGCCTCCAATGAAGGAACGCCGCGTCATGGGCAAGCCCGTGAACCGTGTCGACGGCCCGCAGAAGGCCAGTGGGGCGGCGAAGTACAGTCAGGACGTTAAGCTGCCTGGCATGCTGTATGCGGCCATGCTCACCTGCCCGCACGCGCATGCCAAGGTGGGCGCCATCGACACCAGCGCCGCGGAACGCGCCCCGGGCGTGAAAGCCGTCCACGTGATCGTGAAGCCCGGTACGGAGATCCAGTGGTCGGGTACGGAAGTGGCGTTGGTGGCGGCCGATACCGAAGAGCATGCACTCGACGGTGCCCGGGCCATCAAGGTCGACTACGAGGTGATGGCGGACCACTTTGTGCGGGACGACGATCTGGCCGCCGCGCAGAAGGCGGGCCGCGCCAAACCCTCCGGCGAGGCCGTCACCGGCGATCCGGACACGGCGTTCAAAGAAGCGGATGTCATCTCCGAGGGTGAGTACGGAATTCCGGTGCTGACCCACTGCTGCCTCGAGGCCCACGGTCAGGTCATCGCCTTCGATGGGCAGAAGGTGGAATACCGGCCGTCCACGCAGTATGTTTCCGGCATCGGCGGCGATCTCGCCAAAGGGCTGGAGATTCCCGCCACCGCGGTCCACGTCCACCAGGACCACATGGGCGGCGGCTTCGGCAGCAAGTTCGCGTCTGATCTCTGGGGCGTTGAGGCGGCCAAGCTCTCCAAGATGGCCGGCGGCAAGCCCATCCGGTTCCATCTGGACCGGCGGACGGAGCTGGAGATCGCGGGCAACCGTCCCTCGATCTTCGGCAAGTTCAAGCTCGGCGCCAAGAAGGACGGGACCATCACCGCCTGGGATGCAAGTACGTGGGCGTCCGGCGGCCTCGGCGGCGGCGGCTTGAACGCCAATCTGATGCCGTATGTGTTCGGCAATATTCCGAACCGTCGCTTCAACCATTCCGCCGTATCGATCAACGCTGGCGGCGCCCGCGCCTGGCGCGCCCCGAACCACCCGCAAGTGTCCTACCTGACCTGCGCGGCCATCGATGACCTCGCGGCGAAGCTCAAGATGGATTCGCTCGAGGTCTTCCTCAAGAACGTCGCCTATACCGAGCGGCCTGACGTCTACGCCTCGCAGCTCCGCAAAGCGGCTGAAATGGTGGGTTGGAAGAGCAAGTGGCACGCGCGCGGCGACTCCGGTAAAGGCCCGCTCAAGAGCGGCCTCGGCATCGGCGTAGGCACCTGGGGCGGCATGGGGCATGATGCCACCGCCAAGACCAAAATCCACCCGGATGGCGCCGTGGAAATCGAGATCGGCTCCCAGGACCTTGGAACGGGGACCCGCACCATCATCACCCAGACGGCGGCCGAAAGCCTCGGTTTGGAGATGAAGGACATCAACCTTAAGATCGGGGACAGTAACTACCCGGTGGCCGGCGCTTCCGGTGGGTCAACCACCGTCGGAGGGACCTCCGCCGCGACCCGCAAGTCCACGCTCAATGCCCTCGAAAAGCTGTTCGAGGCTGTGGCCCCGTCGCTGGGCGTCACCGTGGATCAGCTTGTGGCTCGGGAAGGCAAGATCATGGTCCGGGGTGACGCTTCCAAGAGCCTGACCTGGAGACAAGCCTGCGCCAAGCTCGGCGTGACCTCCATCGAGGTTACCGGCGCCAACAACCGCCGGAGCCCCGGCGGGCTCATCGACCAGGGCGTCGGTGGGGCGCAAATCGCGGACGTTACGGTGGATGTCGAAACCGGAATCGTGAAGCTCAACAAGCTGGCCATCGTGCAGGATTGCGGTCTCATCATCAATCCGAAGACCGCCGAGAGCCAGTGCTTCGGCGCCGCCATCATGGCGATTTGCGGCGCTCTCTACGAAGAACGGGTGATGGACTCTACCACCGGCCGGATGCTAAATGCCGATATGGAATTCTATAAGCTGGCTGGCATCAAGGACATCGGCGTCATCGAGGTGCACTTGGACATCACCCCCGAACACGACGCGCGCGGCGTGATTGGACTCGGCGAACCGCCGGTGATCCCCGGTATCGCCGCCATCGCCAACGCCGTCACCAACGCCATCGGAGTGAGAGTCCCGCGCGTGCCGCTGACGCCGGACAAGGTGCTTGCGGCCCTGGAAAGGAGGTCGTCGTAATGCAGGCATTTGAATACGCCAGTCCCACGACCTTGCAGGAAGCGTTCGGCCTGCTGGGTTCCAACTGGGGAGAAGCCGACGTTCTCGCCGGCGGGACCGATCTGCTCAGCCTGATGAAGGAGTACCTGCACACGCCCAAGCGCGTGGTCAATATCAAGGGGATCAAGGAGCTCCGCGGCATTGAGAAGACCGCGGCGGGCGTCCGCATCGGCGCCACCACTACGGTCACCGAGCTGCTCGCCAGCGATCTTATCAAGTCCGAGTTCCCCTCCCTGATGCAGGCGGCTCAGGGCATCTCGAGCATGCAGATCCGCAACATGGGCACCGTTGGGGGAGATCTGTGCCAGCGGCCCCGCTGCTGGTACTTCCGCAACGGCTTCGGCCTCCTCGGCATCAAAGACGGCAAGAGCCTGGTCGCCGCCGGGGAGAACCAGTACCACGCCATTTTCGGAAAGGGCAGCGCTCACTTCGTCAGTGCTTCGAGCTTCGGTCCGGTGCTGGTCGCGCTGGGGGCGAAAGTGAAGCTTGCCTCGTCCTCCGGCGTCCGGGAGCTCAACGTGGCGGACTTCTTCACCGCGCCCGCCGACGCGAACTCGCGCGAGGTCGCTCTCAAGCCGAACGAGATCCTCACCGAGATCGTCGTTCCGGCGGGCGGCATGAAGAGCGCCGTCTACGAGGTGCGGCAGAAGGAAGCGCTCGACTGGCCGCTGGTAGCCGCCGCTGTCGCGCTCAAGATGAGCGGCAACAAGGTGTCCAGCGCCCAGATCGTACTCGGCCACGTCGGGCCGACCCCGGTGGTAGCCGCATCCGCGGCGAAGATGCTCGCGGGCAAGACCATTTCGGAGGCGGTCGCCGACCGGGCCGGCGCGGAGGCCGTCAAGGGCGCCAAGCCGCTCAGCAAGAACGGCTACAAGGTGCAGCTCGCCAAAGTCGCGGTGAAGCGCGCGATCCTGAAGGCCGCCGGATAGCAAGGAGGTGCGCAATGGAATACGCCGGAATGAATATCATTGACGACGACCGCTGCGAATTCCTTCGCTGGAAGGGTATGTACGTGGACAAGGACCACGACCCCCATCTTTCTTCGGGTGACCGGCTTTTCTGGTGCCACAAAACCCAGAATTGCCTCGGCCCCGACGGCAAGCTGGCCGACGATTACGAGTGCTCCGCGGGGCGCTCCTGCTACCGGCCTCTGTAAGACTCGGTGGCGTGATTGGACGCCGCTCCCGGCGCCGGACGCAAGTCCGGCGCCGGGGGAGGACCCGGCGTGGCCTCCGATGGCGCATTCGGAACGGCCTTTCACGCCGGCGGCGCGTGGCCGTGCCGCCCGTGGAGCGCCAGCCTCCTACTTCTTGACGCGTTGGCAAGCCGTCAGCGCGCCGGCCGGATCCATCGCTCCGCCGCCCTCTTCAACGTGTTGGATTTTCCCCTCGGTGTCGATGACAAACGTTGCCCGGTTGGCGATGCCGCGCTCTTCCATCAGTACCCCGTAAGCTTTCGACACCTTCCGATCGAGGAAATCGCTCAGCATGGGGTAGCTGGCGCCAACCTGTCCGGCGAACACCCTGAGGCTCGGAACGTTGTCCGTGCTGATCAGGAACACCTGCGCGCCGGCCGCTTCGAATTTCGCGATACCATCCTGGTACGCTTTCGCTTCCTTCGTTCAACCACCGGTGAAGGCGGCCGGGAAGAAGCCGACCACGACGATTCCCTTCCCGACATAGTCCGACAAGGTCACCTTGTCCCCTGTCGTCGCCGGAAGCGTGAAATCAGGCGCCTTATCGCCCACCTTAAGGTGCGTGGCCGCGGCAAGGGAACCCGCCAGGGCCAACGACAGCAATCCTATCGATACGGCTTTCATGGAACCTCCAGAGTCTTTTTGGAAGGTACCATCGACGGCGGGCACAGTTCAACCGATGTGTACCGGAGCCGTTTGGACATCCCCGGTGACCCGGGCCTCGCGCTCCCCGACCAGCACGTTCACTTCAGACCGTACCCCGAACTCGGGCAGATAGATCCCGGGCTCGATCGAGAAGCACGTCCCGGCCAGAATGCGGCGCTCGTCATGGCTCTCCAGGTTGTCCATGTTGGCGCCGGCGCCGTGTACCTCGCGGCCGATTGAGTGACCGGTGCGGTGGAAAAAGAAGGCGCCGTAGCCCTGGTCACGGATGTGTTCCCGCGCGGCGTCGTCCACATCGCACCCGCGCAACCGCTCGCCGGCGGCGATGGCCTCCCGTACCCGTACCACCGCCAGGTCGCGTGCCTGGCGGACGACCTCGAAGACCTTCCTCATCAGTTCCGGGACGTCCGTTCCGCAGTACCCGGTCCAGGTGATGTCGTAGTAAACCGCGTCCGGCTGAGCCAGTTTGGCCCACAGGTCAATCAGGACCCAATCACCCGGCCGGATCTCGGCGTGAACCTCCTCGGTGGGCTCGTAGTGCGGATTGGAGGCGTTGGCGTTCACCGCCACGATCGGCCCGTGGTCGGTAACCAGCCCCGCCCGATCGAAGGCCCCCCGAATGAACTGTCGGATCTGAAACTCGTTGACCGGAACGCCGCGCCGCAGGCGGTCCCCGATCTTCTCGAACGCGGCGCGGCGGATTTCGTCGACACGCCGGCCGGCTTCCAGATGGGTCTCAATCTGACGATCCGACCAGCGCGCCTCAAAAAGCTGCACCAGGTCGGCCGACGTCACCACCTCGACGCCGAGTCCGCGCACGAGCTCCACCGTACCCGCATCCACCATCGCCACGTACGGCACCGCGCACTGCGGCGAGTACTGCATCGCGACCCGTCGAGCATCTCCCACGAGCGACCGCAGGCCCGCTTCCTGCTCGAGCCAACTCGAGTAGTAGGTCCGTACGCCGGGCAGCGCATCGAGCATCCCCGGCTCGACGCGGTGCAGGAGCGCGCGCGGCTCGCCGTCCGCCGGCACGAAATAGTACCAGCGGCGGGTCGGTACGGCCGGGGGCCGGAACATGAGCACCCGGTATGCGATGGGATCGCGCTCATGGTGATCGAAGAAGAGCCACCCGTCGAGTTTTTCCTCCCGCAAGGCCCGCTGGATGTCAGCTATTCCCATACGTCTATTTCACTCCGCCCATCAGTTTGACGATAGGCCGGGCGAACACCGTGAGCGCCAGGCCGGCGGCCACCGCGCCGCTGCCGATGACACCGAAGAGCAGCGGCAAAGGCAGGGCGCCGTAGAGTGACGCCACCCGGCCGCCAAGGTAGTTTCCCATGGCAATCGAGACGAACCAGACGCCCATCATCATGCCCGCCACGCGTGCCGGTGCGAGCTTGGTCACGGCGCTCAGGCCCACCGGACTGAGACATAACTCCCCCATCGTGTGCAGCAGATAGGTCGCGATCAGCCAGCCAAAGCCCGCCCGGCCGCCGGCCTCGGTGGTGATCGCCGGCGGCACCAGTACGAGAAAACCGGCGCCGGCCAACACCATGCCCCACAGAAACTTCGCCGGGCTGGAAGGCTCGCGGTTCCCCAGCCGGATCCACAGCCAGGCGAACACGGGAGCCAGCGACCAGATAAAAAAGCTGTTCATCGACTGGAGCCAGCTTGCCGGAATCTCGAAGCCGATCAGCCCGCGGTCGGTTTTTTCCTTCGCGAACAGATTCAGGGTCGAGCCGGCCTGTTCGAACACGGACCAGAACAGACAGGAGATGAGAAACAGCACCAGGATGGCGAGCAGGCGTTTGCGTTCGAGCGGCGTCCAGTCGCCGGCGAGGAACAGCCAGCCAAACAGCACGGCCACGATGGCGAACAGCAGAAGGCCCACGACGTTCACCAGCGATTCGGCGGTCCAGGATATCCATCCCAAAGCCTGGGCCGCCATGCCCGCGGCCCCCAACAACGCGACCGCTCCGAGGCCAATCCGGAACTGTTGCCGCGCCCGGGAGTCCTCGACCGCGGTCTTCGGCGCCGGCCGGCTGCCGGCGTCGCCCAGCCGGGGCCGGCCCGCGACGAAAGTCAAGACTCCAACGACCATTCCGGCGCCCGCCAGGGCCAATCCCCACCGGTACTCGAGCCGCTCTCCGACAAAGCCGCAGGCGAGCGGCGCCAGGAACGCCCCGAGGTTGATTCCCATGTAGAAGATCGAGAAGCCCGCATCTCGCCTCCGGTCACTGGCTTCATACAACTGGCCGACAATCGTGCTGATATTCGGTTTGAGCAAGCCGGTGCCGAGCACGACCAGGAAGAGGCCGCCGTAGAACGGCGCCGGTCCGGGAACGGCCAGCGTCAGGTAGCCTGCCGACATCACTATCCCGCCCGTGAGCACCGCGTGCTGCTGGCCCAGAAATCGGTCGGCGATCCAGCCGCCCGGCAACGAGGCCATATACACCATCGAGGTGTAGATGCCGTAGACGGCCGCCGCCTTCGGCACGCCCATTCCGAGCCCCCCCGCGGCCGCCGGCGCGGTCATGAAGAGAATCAGGAGGCTTCGCATGCCGTAGTAGCCAAAGCGCTCCCACATTTCG
>CAYRPT010000135.1:0-8325 GCA_964425895.1 uncultured Solibacteraceae bacterium
CGTTCTCCGGATAGTTCTTGTACACCATGATGTGGAATGTGGGTTGCTCGAACTCCTCCACGGCATACACGTAGCCGCTCCGCTTGAGTGTGTGGAGCACGGTACGCATCCAGGCGATCTCGCGGGCTGACATGCCGTTCTTCGAAATGTCCAGCGTTGCGCCGGTCAGGTGGGACGATCGCCTCGGGCCATAGGGTGACGCCGCATTGCCGTTCCGCCGCCGCAGCGAGTTTTGCAGCGCCACCGTCCGTACCAGGCTGGTGACCCGCAGCTTCTTTCCGAACCGGGCATGATACTGCGCGGCCAGACGATCCAGGAACAGCTTGCTCCACGGCCGTAGATAGCGGTATTTCGCCGGGATGTAGCGCGTGTAGTACGACCGCGACTGGCTCGGAACCCGGACCAACAAACCCGCCCTCGCGAATCGCTGCACCATCGCCGCATCACTCATTCGCGACAGATCATCGGCGTCCGCCTGCCTGTTTTGAACGATTTGCGAATCCCAACGGGCGCGCAGCAAATCCGGGCCCGCACCCCGCAACACTGCCGTGCCGAAGAAGCCGACCACGAGGAATAGAACCACGGCGTGGAAGCGGTTCATCATCAATAGCTTATCAGATAGAATCTCAATAACAAAGTGAAATTCGCTCAGCGGCCCGTGTGACAGCGCGTCGCGCCCGACGCGCCCGCGCCCGCCAAGCGGCGGCCCGCTGAACCTGTCACAATATGCGAAAGGAGTATTCATTCGCTGGGAGTGAGTATGGCGAATCCTCAACACGTGGAGTTGCTTCGCTCAGACGTTGACGCATGGAACGAGTGGCGCGCCGGCAACGGACACGTCATTCCCGACCTCGCTGGCGCCGATCTGAGCGCGTTGAATCTCGTCTTCGCGAATCTGACCGATTCCGACCTCTCGGACGCCCGGCTGGTGATGGCGAACCTGGAAGGCGCAGACCTGCGCTGGGCCCGGCTGCGCCGCGCGAACCTCGTGGGCGCCCGGCTGATCGGCGTTGACTTGGACGAAGCGGATCTCTCCGGCGCCGACCTGAGCACGGCCGAAGATCTGACGCAGGAAGACATCGAGCGGGCGCGCGGCGACGCCGAGACGCTCCTCCCTCCCGGCCTTCTCCGCCCCGCCGCGTGGTCATAAACGGAACCACCTTCGGCCGGGACATTGACCCCAGGAGCTGCGCCGGCGGCGTGGAGATCGCCGGCGGCCGTCACCTCAGCTCATCAATGAGCGCTTGCAGCCCCTTTCGCCGATAGAGATTCGTCAGCCGCTGTTCTTCCGGCGAGGGCGCCGACAGCCGGTCGATTCGCAGTCCCGCCAGGCCTTCCCGCGGCGGGATCCATACCTGCCCGTCGGCAAACTCGACGTGCGTCACGTAACCCGACATCCGCTCCACCATCAACGGACGCGAGAAGCGCAGCGTCCGGTCGCTGGTCACCTCCGCGGTCGCTCCGGGCGCCAGGTCGAGGCCCGCCGGCACCGCGCCAGCCTGCACTTCCTGACCGTCCACGTCCCTCAGAATCCAGCCCACCTCGACGTGCCGCACCGGTTTGGACGACCGGTTCGCCAGGGTCAGCCGCAGGCCGCCCGCCTCGCGCACACCCATTCGGGCGAGCCCCGCCACCCCCTCCACCGGCGCGTCCGGCAGCTTGAGGAACGCGATCCGGTGCTCCTCCGCCCCCTCGATGTTCGTGGTGCGGCGGGCCACTTCCACGCCCAGCCGGGGGCGCTCTGCCTGCCGGGCCAGGCTGGCCAGCACTTCCTCTTGCAGCCCTTCCGGCCCGCGCGCCTCGAGCACGCCGCGGAAGTGAGCCCGATCGCGCCGCGCCTCCAGTTCCCACACCGTCATCGTCCGGCGGGAATTGAGCACGTTCGGGCCGTAGAAGCTCAGGTCCTCAAACAGGACGCCGTCCAGGTGCACACGAACCAACGGTCCCGCTCCCGGCTGCAGCGGCCGCAACAGCCGCAGATCGATCCGCACCGGAAACACCTCGCCCGGCGCCGCATTGAGGCTCGGAACCGCGACGCTCGCCTTGCCCCCCGGCGTAACATCCTGCGCGAGCACCAGCAGCGTCACTCCGTGGATGCGCCGCGAGCTCACGTTGCGTAGCTTCAGGGCCGTGTGCAGGTCGATAACCATCGCCCCGCCCCGGGCCTCGGTCTTCGACGTGCCCCAGTCCATCGACACGACGCTCACCGGCGACTCGGGCGCCAAGTCGATGCGGAGTTGATCGCCGGACACCTGGGCCGTCGCCGGTGTCAACACCGCCGCCGCCAGCCACGCCAGCTTACTGAACATAGACATTGTTCACTGTCACCATCCCGGTTTCGTCATCGACGTAATGGACCGACATCGCCCCGTCGGTTTGCGCCGAGAAAAATACCGGCTCCGCGCTCACGTGAAGAAGCGTCAAGGCGCCGTCGTGCTCCTTGACCTGGACGCCGTTGGACGTTGCCGCCACCAGTCCGCCCTCCGGCGAAACCGCCGGCCGCGGCAGGTGCAGCCACCACCCGCTCACGATGACCAGCGTGATGGACGCCAGCGCGGCCACCGCGCGCCATCCCAGCCTCAGACGCGGCCGCTCGGGCGGCGCCACGCATTCGCCTGCCTGGAGCCCCACCCGGATATTGGCCCGCATCTCCGCCGCCAGTTGATGCCAGTTCAGCGTCCCGTCAAGCTGCTCCGACGCGTCCGCCACGAATCCCCGGTCGGCGGCGAAACCGTCCGCCTGGCGGCGGCACGCTTCGCACCGCCGCAAATGGCGGAACGTCTCCCATCGCTTCCAAAGAGAAAGCTCGCCGCCCGCATACAGCGCCAGCTCGGCCGCGACCGGGTGCTTCACGGCTTCCTCCGTTCCATGTACCGGCGAAACTTGATCCGCGCGTTGGCGATATGCGACCGCACGGTCGCCTTGGAACAACCAAGACGCCGGGCCACTTCCGCCGCGGGCAGATCCTCGACGTCCCGCAGGATCAGAGCCGTCCTTTCCTTCACCGTAAGCTGCGCCAACCCTTCTTCGAGGAACACCTGCCGCTCGCCGCGCAGCAGCAGCTCCTCCGGACTGTCCGACTCCGGAGTGCGCAGCGGCTCGGCTAGCTCGTCCACCTCACAGAAGTTGACTCGCCCATTCCGGCGCAGGAAGTCGATGGCGGTGTTCGTGGCGATGCGCGAAAGCCAATGGGCGGACTTCCTGGGGTCCTTTAGTTGGTCGGAGCGCTGCAGCGCCTTGATGAAGGCTTCCTGGGTGAGATCCTGCGCGTCGGCTGCGTTGCCAACCACCCGGTAGATCTGAATGAAGACGCGCCGCAGATTCTCGGCGATGAACCGGCTTCTGCGTTCCGCGGACTCCTCGGCCACCTGCGGGAGCGCTTCGTTCATGTATGCCTCGCTCAGTCGTTCGGCCAGCGCGCTCATCCTACTTACGATGACGCTTCCCCTCGCCGATCCGTGCAGGCTATACCAGCCTTTCTTTTCATACTACTGTAGCCGCGCCGGGAACGAGGGCGGCGCTATCATGAGGGGGGCGTCCCGACGCCCGCAAAGGACGGATTATGATGACACTCGCACCCCGCATGGATCGGATTCTGGTGGAATCGGCTTTCGAGGTGCTCATCCGGGCCCGCGCCCTCGAATCCCAGGGGCGCAACGTGATTCACCTGGAGCTCGGCGAGCCGGATTTCGAAACGCCCCGGCATGTCCGCGAGGCGGCCAAGCGGGCCCTTGACGAGGGCTGGACCCACTACGGTCCCACCCAGGGCTTTCCCGATCTCCGCGAGGCGATCGCCCGGCACGTTTCCAAAACGCGCGGCATCAGCGTGGGACCCGAGCGCGTATGTGTCGTCCCCGGAGGCAAGCCCATCATCTTCTTCCCGATGCTGGCCCTGCTCAAAGAGGGCGACGAGGTCATCTACCCGAATCCGGGCTTTCCCATTTACGAATCGATGATCGGCGTCTGCGGCGCCACGCCGGTGCCTCTGCCCCTGATCGAGGAAAGAAGCTTCGGTTTCGATCTCGACGTCTTCCGGGACAGGCTCAACGGCCGCACCAGGATGATCATCCTGAACTCGCCCCACAATCCCACCGGCGGAGTGATTCCGCGGCGGGACATCGAGGCCATCGCCGCGATGGTTCGCGGCCGCGACCTGCTGATCCTGTCCGACGAGATCTACTCCCGCGTCTGCTACGGCGAGCCGCCCTACTCCATCGCTTCCGTCCCGGGCATGCTGGATCAGACCATCATCCTTGACGGCTTCTCCAAGATCTATGCCATGACGGGTTGGCGCATCGGCTACGGCGTCGTGCCGGAATGGCTGGTGGACCCGATCAACAAGCTCATGGTGAACTCCGCCTCCTGCACGGCCAGCTTCACCCAACGGGCGGCGCTGGCGGCCCTCACCGGTCCCCAGGACGACTGCGCCGCCATGGTGGCCGAATTCCGGCGGCGGCGCGACGCCTTCGTGGCCGGCCTGAACACCCTGCCCGGGATCCGGTGTAATCTGCCGGAGGGCGCGTTCTACGCCTTCCCCAACATCACTGGAACCGGAATGACGTCCCGCGAGTTCGCCGACCGGTTGCTCGCCGAGGCTGGTGTCGCGAGCCTCTCCGGCACCGCCTTCGGCGCCTACGGCGAAGGGTACATACGCCTGAGCTATGCCAACAGCTACGAGAACCTGATGGACGCCGTCGAGCGCATCCGCGGCTTTCTCGCCCGCTCCTGACGCACCGCCGCGCTTTCAACGCCCCAAAGCGATGAGAGAATCCGGGATTGTCCCAGCCCGCATCAGGCTATTCAAGGCCTTCGAGGACCTCCCGGACTGTCCCAAGGACCTCCGCACCTTACGGTCCCGATGCTGTCCTCTTCTGGGACGAAGTTGTCCGGAATCGCATGCTCGCCGGCGGCCCAGGCGTCCGGTTCCCGTGGGGAAGATCCCAGAGATGCAACGACTTACTTGGAGTGGAATTCGAATTGCCCGCTCAAGTTCTCTATGTCCCCCATCATGAAGGACGCCTGGTATGGGTTCCGGATTCTCCGGCGCAGCCCCTGGTTTACGGCCGTCGCCGTCGCCACCCTCGGGCTGGGAATTGGAGTGACCGCGACGGTGTTCAGTTGGATCGATTCCGTCCTGCTGCGCCCTTTTCCCGCCGTCGGCGATCCCCAAGAACTCGCCCTCATTGAGACCGTGACCCCCGCCGGGGAGTATCTGGTCAACACTTCCTATCTCGACTACCGGGACTACCGGGACAACCTGACGTCGGTCTCCGGCGTCGCCTTGGGAAGATTCACACCGCTGAGCGTCGGAGCCGACGGAAACACAGAGCGCGCCTGGGCGGAACTCGTCTCGGCGAACTACTTCGATCTCCTGAAGGTCAAGCCACTGATGGGCCGCACGTTTCTGCCCGAAGAGGAAGGCAATCAGGATGGCGGCGCCCCGGTTGCCGTCATCAGCTATCGCATGTGGCGGAACCGCTTCGCCGGCGACCCCCGGGTGCTCGGCAAGACCATCCGCTTGAACCGGCGCGAGCTGACCATTATCGGCGTGGCGCCCCGGGAGTTCCGCGGGACGCTGGCGGGCGTGATGTACGACGTCTGGATCCCGTCCACGATGGCTACCGCCATGGGAACGGGTAACGGCACCCTGCGCTATCGCGGCACGCGCGACCAGACGTCCACGATTGTGCGGCTGAGGCCCGGCGTCACGATCGGACAGGCGCGCGCGGAAGTCGCCTCGCTGGGCGAACGGCTGGCGGCGCTCTACCCGGACACCAACCGGGGCATCGGCCTCACTGTGACGCCGCTCTGGCAGGGTCACCTTGGCGCCCAGGGAATGCTGCGGCAGCCGCTGCGGATCCTGATGGCGTTATCCGTTCTTCTCCTCCTGATCGTTTGCGCGAACGTGGCGAACCTGTTGCTCGCCCGGGCGGTATCCCGGAGCCGGGAGTTCGGTGTCAGGCTGGCCCTCGGGGCCGGGCGTTTCCGGCTGGGAAGACAACTTCTCATCGAGACGCTGCTGCTCGCCGCCGGCGGCGCGGTGGTCGGGGCCACGCTGGTTTTGTGGTTCGGGCAGTCGCTCCTGTTTCTGCTTCCCCCCTTCGATGTGCCGCTCGATCTCGGCGGCGGGTTGAGCCTCCGGATCCTCGGCTTCACGTTGCTGATCGCGGCTGTGGCGACCCTGCTGTCCGGCACTGTGCCGGCTCTGCTCACCGCTCGCTCCGGCTTGAGCCAATCCCTCAACGAGGGCGGCCGCGCCGGGGGTTCCGGCTCCGGTTCCCACCGCCTGCGCGGCCTGCTGGTGATCTGCGAAATGGCCCTCGTCATGGTCGGGCTTGTCGGCGCCGGGCTGTTCTACCGGAGCTTCAGGAACGCCGACGCCATCGCGCCTGGCTTCGATCAGAACAATATCTCCGTGTCCCAGTTCTATCTCTCCTATGCCGGTTACTCGGCCACCGAGCAGCACGACTTCTGCCGCACCCTTCGCGAAAGGTTGGAGTCGCAGCCGGGCGTCGCCGGCGTGACCTATTCCGACGTGGTTCCGATGTCCACCGCTTCCGGCACCGGCTCCACGCCGTGGCACCAACTTGATGTCGAGGGATACCTTCCCGGGCCTGACGAGCAGATGATGATCCATCGCGCCACCGTTCCGCCAGGCTACTTCAAGCTGCTCGGCATCCCGATGCTCGAAGGGCGCGACTTCACCGAAAAGGATTCCGCCGAGGCGCCCCGGGTAATCATCGTCAATGAGACCTTCGCCAACCGGTTCTTCCAAGGCCGAAACCCGATCGGCCGCAAAGTCCGCACCGAGCGCGGCCAGGTAACGGTGGTTGGGCTGGTGAAGGACAGCAAGTACCACACTCCGATCGAGGGTCCGACACCGTTCTTCTACATACCTTTCCGCCAATGGTTCGCCCCGGGTCTCAACTTCTCGGTTTTCATCAAAACCGTTGGCGACCCGCTGCGGATGACGCCGATCCTGCGCCGCGAGGCTCTGGCGCTCAATCAGGACGCCGTCTTCTCGACGAGGCTGTTGTCCGAAGCCACCGCCCTCTCCCTGTTCGCCCAGCGCACGGCGGCCGCTCTCTTGGGCGCCGTGAGCGGGATCTCGGTGCTGTTGGCGGGTGTCGGACTGTACAGCGTCATGAGCTACGCCGTGAGCCAGCGCACCCAGGAGATTGGCATACGGATCGCGCTGGGCGCGCAACCAGGCGACGTGCTCCGGCTCGTGCTGAGGAAAGCTCTCCGTTGGACCGTCGCCGGAGTGCTTGCGGGAGGCCTCATCGGCCTGGCGGCGGCCCGCATGGTGGGCGCCATGCTCGTGAATGTCACCGCTTCCGACCCGCTCACATTCATGTCCGCGGCTGCCTTCCTCGCGCTGGTGGCCGCGCTCGCCAGCTACCTGCCCGCCCGGCGCGCCACGCGTGTGGATCCCGTCGTCGCTCTCCGCAACGAGTAACCCGGCTCTCCATCTTCAGCCCGGCCGACGCCCGCGCCCTTCGTCATCCGCCCGGATCCGCTTCCCTCGCTCGTCTTGACCGCGGAATACTTGACATAGTAAAGTACTTTACTACGATGGAATCGCATCGATCTCGAAGAGGATGAAGAATGCGGGCTGTCGCAAGCCGGACCTCCACGGCTTGAGGGCCGTGTCCTGTACCGGGAGCCGATTATGAAGATGGGCAGGATCGCCGGCGGGGCGTTCACCACCGTGCTCGTACTCCTGGCCCTCATCGCCGGCCGCCGGGCACTCAGGCAGGACGTCAACCCCGCCACGGCGGCGCCGGCCGCGGCAGCGGCGGACGAGGCCCACCCGAGCTTCCTCTACGGCCGCATCACCACCGTTGCAGGCTTCACGTACGAGGGGCGGCTGCGCTGGGGAGGCGACGAGGAGGCGTTCTGGGGCGACTACTTCAATGGCGCCAAGAAAGAGAACCCCTGGGTCGTCCACCTGCCGCCCGGGCGCCTGCCAGAAGAGCGCCGCCCGATTCAGATCTTTGGGTTTGAGATCGCCCACCAAGAGCGCCCCGTCAATCCCGGCCGGCTTTTCATGGCGCGCTTCGGCGACATCACGCGCATTGAGGCGAGTGGCCGCGACGTGCGGGTGACTCTCAAGAGCGGGACCGTGTTCGGCCTCGACCGCTTCGCCGCCAGCGACTTCGACGACGGCGTGCGGGTGTGGGACGGCACCCGTGGCATGGCCGACTTCGACAGCCTGGGAATCCTCGCGATCGACCTCCTTCCAACCCGCCCCCCCGGCGCCAGCCCCGGCCGGCTGCACGGTGTGGTGCGCACACGGAAAGGCGGCGAGTTTACCGGCTTTGT
>CAYRPT010000136.1:0-8225 GCA_964425895.1 uncultured Solibacteraceae bacterium
CCGACGGTGGCGATGAAGCGGGCGTTTGGGCCGACCTCGAAGTATTCGCCGGCGAGCTCGGCGGGAACCGAGGCAGCGAATTTCCGGAAGTCCTCGCGATGTTTGATGTAAGCGTTCAGGTTCTCCGAGGAGTAGGGGTTGAGCGGCGAGGCGAGGATGCTGCGGTTGCCGAGGGCGCGGGGGCCGAACTCCATGCGGTCGTGCATCCAGGCGATGATGCGGTCGCTCGATATTTCGCTGACCGCCTTGTCGATCAGTTCGTCGGAGGTGAGGAGGTAGCGGAAGCGCAGCTTGCAGTTCTCGAGCACCTGCTTGGCCTCTTCGGCGGTGAAGTCGGGGCCGAGGCACAAGTTGCCGAGGTGGGGACGGCGCGTGCGCTGGTAGACGACGTGCCAGGCGTGGAAGACGGCGCCCAGAGCAGTGCCCGCGTTGCCCGCGGCGGGTTGCACAAATACGTTTTTCCAGTGGCCGGAATTCTCGAGCGCCTCCACGAGCAACACGTTGAACATCAGCCCGCCGGCCAGGCATAGATTCTCGCCTCGGCCGGCCATTTCGACAACGACCTGCTCGATGGCCTTCTGCAGGCTGGCGGCAACGTCGGGCCGCAGCGCGGGCGGGATCTCGCCGCCGTCGGGGACCCCCAGGCGCTCGTAAAACCGGGCGCTGAAGCCACCGTGGCTGAGGCGGTTTCCGTCGAAGTAGGAGCGGTCGACCCGCGGCCAGGCACCCTCACGGAAGGAAACGATATCGAGGAAGAGGTCGCGAAAGCGGGCTTCGCCGCCGGCCGACAGCCACTGCACCTTGTGTTCGTCGGCGCGGGGCTCGAAGCCGAGCAGTGCGGTGACGCGGCCGTAGAGATCGCCGAGGGAGTCGGGGTAGTAGAGCTCCTTTTCCATGTGCAGCGAGTTCTCCCAACCTCTCCAGCGAGCGCCACAGCGGAAGTCGCCGGACTGGTCGAGGGTGAGGACGACGGCTTCCTCGTAGGGAGAAGCAAAAAAGGCGCTGGCGGCGTGAGCGGCCTGGTGTTCGACGAGCACGATCTGGCTGTTGGGAAAGGCGGCGCGCAGGTTGAGATGGATGCCGGCTTCGGGACCGGCGGCCAGGGGGCGGACGATGGCGACGCAGTCGATGTCGGAGGGCGTCAGGCCGGACATGCGGAGACACGCTTTGACCGCCTCGTCCGGGAGCCGGCCCGAGCGATGGTAGCGAACCACTTTACGCTCTTCCACCGCCGCGGAGAGTTCGCCGTTTTTCAGCACGGCGCAGGCCGTGTCGTGGAGGATTCCTCCGAGACCGAGGATGTTCATGTTGTTCTTGGGAGCGGGGCCCGCGGGGGCCGGCGGCCAGGAGATCGCCCGCAGCGCTTAGCCTTCCTTGCCCGCTTTCTCGATCTTAGCCCAGGTGTCGCGCAGGGTGACGGTACGGTTGAAGACCAGGCGGCCGGGCTTTGAATCGGGGTCTACGCAGAAGTATCCGAGACGCTCGAATTGAAAGCGGTCACCGGGGGAGGCCGCCTCTCGGAGACCGGGTTCGAGGCGGCAGCCGGTGAGCACTTCGAGCGAATCCGGGTTGAGGTGATCGGTGAAATCGCGGCCCTCCTCGACCTGGTTGGGGTTGTCCTTGAGGAAGAGGTGGTCGTAGAGACGTACCTCAGCCTCAACCGCGTGGGCGGCGGAGACCCAATGCATCGTGGATTTGACTTTGCGGCCGTCGGGCGAATTACCGCCCCGGCTGGCCGGATCGTAGGTGCAGTGGACCTCCAGGATCTCGCCGGTACGGTCGTCCTTCACCACTCCGGTGCAGGTGACGAAGTAGGCGTAGCGGAGGCGGACCTCCCGGCCGGGGGACAGGCGATAGTACTGTTTGGGTGGATCTTCGCGGAAGTCGTCGCGCTCGATGTAGAGCACCCGGGAGAAGGGAACCTGGCGGAAGCCGGCGGAGGGGTCTTCCGGGTTGTTCACCGCTTCCATGGATTCGACGAGGTCTTCCGGATAGTTGTCGATGACCAGCTTGAGCGGCCGCAAGACGGCCATCACGCGAGGGGCGCACTTGTTCAGATCCTCCCGGACGCAGTGCTCGAGTAGCGACAGCTCGATGACGCCGTCGGTGCGAGCCACGCCGATCCGCTCGCAGAAGTTACGGATGGCGGCGGGGGTGTAGCCGCGGCGGCGGATGCCGGAGAGGGTCGGCATGCGGGGGTCGTCCCAGCCGCGGACGCAGCCTTTCTGGACGAGAGTGAGGAGGCGCCGCTTGCTCAGCACGGTCCGCGTAAGGTTCAGGCGGGCAAACTCGTACTGGCGGGAAGGGAAGATGCCGAGCTGTTCGATGTACCAGTTGTAAAGGGGCTGGTGGTCGGCGAATTCCAGCGTACAGATGGAGTGGGTGATGCCCTCAATGGAATCCGACTGGCCGTGGGTGAAGTCGTAGGTAGGGTAGATACACCACTTGCCGCCCGTGCGGTGATGGGAGGCGTGGAGGATGCGGTACATCACCGGATCGCGCATGTTGAGGTTGGGCGACGCCATGTCGATCCTGGCGCGCAGCGTACGGGCGCCGTCGGGGAATTCGCCGGCCTTCATGCGCTCGAAGAGTTCGAGATTCTCTTCGACGGAGCGGTTCCGCCAGGGGCTTTCGCGGCCGGGCTCGGTGAGCGTTCCCCGGTACTCGCGGACCTGATCGGCAGTGAGGTCGCAGACGTAGGCTTTGCCGGCGCGAATGAGTTGCACGGCCCACGCGCAGAGTTGATCAAAGTAGTCGGAGGCGTAGAAAAGGCGGTCCTCCCAATCGAAGCCCAGCCACCGGACGTTCTCGATGATCGAGTCGACGTATTCTTGCTCTTCCTTGCAGGGGTTGGTGTCGTCGAAGCGCAGGTTGCACTTTCCGCCGAACTCCAGCGCCAGCCCGAAGTTGAGACAGATGGACTTGGCGTGACCGATGTGAAGGTAGCCGTTGGGTTCCGGAGGGAAGCGGGTGTGGACACGGCCCCCGTGTTTCCCGGCGGCGATGTCATCGCGAAGGATCTCTTTGAGGAAGTTGGTGGGTTCGGGCTGTGGCCGGGCGCCGGCCGCAGCGGTGCTTGGGTTTTCCATTATGTCGAAAGGGCTCGCCGCGCCGGACTTGGGCCGCCGGACAACATAGAAGCCAATCTCTTTCGATTGTAACGTTACGGCGCCGCGGCAGCTTCGCGGTATACTGCCTGACAGCCCGTGGCAGAAGCCGGTACCGGCTTGTCAGAATCGCTGTAAGCTCTTGATTTGCCGTTCGGTCAGATCGACTTCGAGACTTCTACCACGGGGTCCCGAAGGTTTTTTCGCAAGGAGGCATCATGTCCACGTCACGCCGCACGTTCTTTCAGGGAGCCGCCGCCGCGCTGTCCGCCACGCGCGTCGCCGGAGCCGCCGACCGGATTCGGATGGGCGTCGCCGGTGTCGGTGGCCGGGGCCGCGCCCACGTCGGGCGCTGGCTTCAGGCCGCCGGATGTGAGTTGACCGCCCTTTGTGACGTGAACCAGGCCGCCCGGGAGCGCGGGCAGGCGATGATCGCCAAGGAGGGCGGCCGCCCGGCGAGGGAATTCCGCGATATGCGCGAGATGTTCCAGAGCAAGGAGGTGGACGCCGTTTCCATCGCGACGCCGAATCACTGGCACGCGCTCGCGACCATCTGGGCGTGCGAGGCGGGCAAGGACGTCTATTGTGAGAAGCCGGCCTGCCACAACGTGTACGAAGGACTCCGGATGGTGGAGGTGGCGCGGAAAGCGCGGCGGATGGTGCAAATCGGCTCACAGAGCCGTTCCACACCGGTGGCCGTCAAGGCGATGCGCCTGCTGCGGGAGGGCGTGATCGGCGACTTGTACATGGCGAAGGGTCTTTGTTTCAAGCGGCGGAAGTCGATCGGCCGGATGCCCGACGAGCCGGTTCCGCCGGGCATCGACTGGGACATGTTTCTGGGGCCGGCCCAGATGAAGCCGTTCAGCAAGAACAAGTACGCCTACAACTGGCACTGGTTCTGGGATACGGGCAACGGCGACATCGGCAACCAAGGCGTCCACGAAATGGACCTGGCCCGCTGGGGGATGGGGGAGTTGGGGATGCCGAAGACGGTTTTCTCCAGCGGCGGCAAGTACCTTTACGACGACGACCAGGAGACGCCCAACACGCAGTTTGCCACCCTTGACTACGGCGACCGGCAGATTCAGTTCGAGGTGCGGGGTTTGCTCACGGGTCCCGAAGGCGGCTTGCCGGTGAAGCCCGGCAACACCGTAGGCGATCTGTACTTCGGCAGCGAAGGCTGGATGTTGTACGACCATGGCGGGTTCAAGGTCTACAAGGGCGAGGACCAGGCGAAGGTGATGGAAGAGACCGGCGGCGGGGACGGGACGCTGCTCCACATGGAGAACTTCCTGAAGGCCTGCCGATCGCGCAATCAGCGGGATCTCAACGCGGACGTCGAGATCGGCGTGATCAGCGCCAACCTGTGTCACCTGGCAAATATCAGCTATCGCGTGGGACGGAAACTGACGCTCACGGCCGACGGCCGTGGTTTCGTGAACGACGCCGAGGCGAACCGATTGCTGACGCGCGAGTATCGCCCGCCCTACGTGGTTTGAGCCGGCAGCGCGCGCGGCGGCGACGGTGCGGAGTTCTCGCGCGCGGTTTGAGCGGGCAGGTGCTACCTCGCTTTTTGAGGCCGGAAGAAGGGAGGACCTCAGGCCGCGTTGCGCGCTTCAACGTGCAGGCGCTTGCCCAGCGCGGCAAAAGCCGCTTCGAGTTGGTCCAGCCGTGAGTGATGACGGAGAGAAAACAACCGTTCGATATGGGTCTTCGGTATTCCGATGCGGCGCGCGAATTCCGCCTTCTTCAGGCCCGACGCCAGGAACGCGACGTAAAGGTCGACCTTGGCGGCTTGCAGGGCCGGCAGCGCCACGGGACGGAACTTCGAGCCGCGATGGCGCTTTGGGGCGGGCAACGGCCTCGACTCCCGGATGTAGTCGCCGATGGTCAGCATTAGAAGGTCCTGCGCCATTTCCATGGCCTCCTCGTCAGTTTCGCCCTGGGTCACGCCGTAGCCAAAATCCGGAGCAAGGACAGTCCGAACTCATCCCGCAACTGCTCGCCGTGCCGGCGCAGCCGTTGGCGATGATCGGCGACAACCTTGGCAAGCGCCGGATCCGCGGCCAGGTTGGTCATCTCGCCGGGGTCTTTCTCCATGTCGATCAGCATCTCGCGCGGCGCGGCCCCTTCAAAGAGGGTGTACTTGTAGCGCGAGGTCCGGACGGCGCGGGAATCGCCACACTCGATGACGACATCCTCGCGCCAGCCGGCTTGCCCGCCCTGCTCCACCAGGCCGCGGACGCTGCGGCCGGGCAGACCTTTGGGCGCCTCGATCGCGGCGTAATCGCACAGCGTCGGAAGTAGATCGACGGACGCCGAAACCAAGTGCCTGGTATCGACGCGGCAGGACGTGTGTCCCGGCCAGGAGACGATGAAAGGCACCCGCGCCGACTCCTCGTAGGACAGGCTCTTGTGCTCGAATCCGTGCGCCGCGTCCAGGTCGCCGTGATCGCTGGAGAAGACGACCACGGTATGGCGGTCGAGTCCGGTTTCCCGCAGCGCCCCGAGCACGCGGCCGATCTCGGCGTCCACGCGCTCGGTCAAACGGCAGTAGGCCCAGCGATGCATGCGCCATTGCTCGGCGGTCCAATGCTTGCGGACATAGCCGCGGAAGCTCCCATAGCGTCCCAAGGCATCTGGCTCGCCCTGGGTTGGGGCATGGTTGGCCGGCAGCGGCGGGCAGTGTTTGTGGAAGAAGTCCTCGCGGGAAACGCCCCGCGGCCACGCGAGCGCTTCGGCCACCCGCTGGCGCTCGATCTCGAGCTGGGGATACATCGGCGGCAGGTTGTTGGCCTTCGTATAGGCGTCGATCGCCATCAGGCAGATGTCGTGCGGATTGATGAAGGAGGCCACCATCAGGAACGGCTGCTCGTGCTTCTGTCGAAGGAAGCGGGCGCAGGCGCCGGCCAGCTCGTCACGCTCATCTTCGGTCAGATACTCGAAGCCGATGGCCTCCGGCGTCATCGGGCGCGGCCAGTGGGTCTTGCCGCCGAACACGGTACGATAGCCCGCGCCGCGAAACAAATTGCCGAGCGCGGCGGGAAACGCCTCCTTGGGCATTTGCGGGGCCTTGTTGGTCTGAATGCCGAAGTGGCTGGGGTAACGGCCGGTCATCATCGAGGTCCGCGCCGGCACGCAAACGGGATTGGCCGAGTAGGCGAGTTCGAAGCGCGCGCCGCTCGCGGCGAGGCTGTCCATGGCGGGCGTCTGCAACCAGCGGTTGCCGGTGCAACTCATCATGCCGGCGTGCTGCTGATCAGTCATGATGTAGAGAACATTCGGGCGGGCCGGCGCGGCGCGTCCGGACCGCGCCGCCAAGGCCAGCGAGGAGGCGGCGCCGAGGAAGCCGCGTCGCCCCAGTTTCGCTTCCTGTCTGGTGTGATTCATCGCTGCTCCTGAGCGCGTATTGTAGCTTTCGCCGGCCGGCTGGCGGACTCCATGGCTTGTATTCTCGCGAGGCCCATCATTATACGCGAGTACGGCGCGCGGCGGCCCGCGGGTTCTGAGCGCTAACCGTTCGCGCTTCGTGAGTGAGGCACTGTGTAATGCGCCGCGATCTTCTCCCCCGACATTCTCACGATGTTTTCCGGGGGATTTCTCAGATTAGCGGTGGCTAAGCAGCCGCCGGTGGGGTTCAGAAGTGGCGGGCGGGATAGGATACTCGCCTGTGTAGGCACGGAGAGTATCCCAGTTCAGCCGATCAAAACCCCAAAGAGGAGCGCCCGGCAAAAGCAGCCGGGCGACACCTTCGCGTTTTGTAGCCCAAGGCCTCCGCTCGGGAGCTTCACCAAAGAAAATGAGGCTGTTTGTTTAAGACTCTTGGGGATAAGGTGTTCGATTCACGAGAGAGATGCAAAAGCTGTGAGGGGAAAGGTTGACCCCTCCGGCACAGGGTCGCCATGCCGGAGGGTTGTAGCCGATTTTCTTCGGAGCCAGCTCCGTCGCATCGGCCTTGGGCATCCGCTCGGGCGCGACCCCTCGCGGACCTCGCTGCCAGCAAGCCGGACCTAACCCGGCAAACAGTATTGGCCATCAGCTTGCACGATCCAACCCTGTTGGCAGGCTGCGGCGATGGCTATTTGCGCGGTGCGCCTCGAACACTCTGTGAATGTCATGATTTGCTGGCGAAGTTGGTTATAGCGGACCTTTGCTCCCAGCTCGGTCAGTGCCTGCCGAACATCGGTCGGCTCTACCTTGCGGCGGTCAGCGGCGACCACAGGTTTCGATGGCTCGCCACTCGCCGAGAACCAGAGCGCGGCGGAATCTAGCTGAAGCAGACGCGGCGGCGGAGCAGCGTAACGAAATTGGAAGCGCAGTTCGACGGTATTGAACTGCGGTGATGGCCGCGTCAGCAGCAGATAGCTATCCCCCACGGCGTGCAGAGCGCTGGAGCCGCGGAATGCGCTGCCGATTTCGTATCGGCCGATGGATTTGCGTACATGGTGCACCACAATCAGTGCGGCGCGCGAAGCCTCGCGCAAACGTAGCAGGCTCTGACAGAGAGCCGCCATGGCGCGTGTGTCGTTTTCGTCCTGGTCGTGCGTGGAGTAGAGCGGGTCCAAGATGATGATCTCGGCGGCCGCCGTACGTGCGGCCGCCAAAAAGTGTTGCAGCCCTTGCGGCGCGCTGAGCAGATTACCAGTGGTGCGGGTATCGACGAACAGGTTCTGATCGGCCGCATTGCCCATGGCGCGGCGCATCGTAGCCAGCCGGCTGACGAACTGCGGGATGGGCAGTTCGAAGTGGCACACAAGCACCCGGCACGCCTTCGAGATCGGAAAGCCGAGGCGGTCCGCACCTCCTGCCAGCGAGGGCGCGAGATTCGCGACCAGCAGCGATTTGCCGACCTTCGGTTCGCCTCCCACAAACAGAATGCCCTGCGCCGGTAGCAGTCCGAGTTCGACCAGGCACGGGGGTGGCGCGGGCGACCGCTGTTCGAGAAGTTGCGCCAACGAGAGGACCGCTGCCGGCGGGGTCTTGCTTATAACAGAGCCTCGGTGGTGGCGTCCAGCAGAATCGCCTCGTTCACTACCGATGATTTGCGCGTCGCCGCCAGGCGCAGCGCGGTCATGACCAGTTTGTTGACCTTGCGCAGGATTCCTTTGGTAGCTTGGT
>CAYRPT010000137.1:0-8201 GCA_964425895.1 uncultured Solibacteraceae bacterium
CAAGAGCTTACAGGCATTCTGACAAGCCGGTACCGACTTCTGCCACGGGCTGATAAATAAGGGCCGGCATTCGGATTGCCGGGGACGCCGAAAACCGTCTGCTACACTGAGCCCATGGCGCGACGGCTTTCGGCCCTCGGCATGCTCTTTGGTCTTGCCGGTGCGGCTGCCGCCTGGGCCGGCGATCTCTCGCTCATCCTCCCATTTCACAACGCGACGGGGAACCCTACCCTGGATTGGATCGGCGAAAGCGTCGCCGAGACAACGCGGGAGACCCTTTCCAGCTATCACCTGCCGGTAGTCCAGCGCGGAGCCGAACAAAGCGCCGCGGGTGAGCTCGCGGTCCATCCGGCCGTTTCCCTCACGAAAGCCTCGATAATCCGGCTGGGGCTGGACGTCGCCGCGGCCCGGGTCATTTATGGCCGCTTCGAGTACCTGCCCGGTCCTGAGCCGGGCGACCTGTCCCGGGGTGTTTTGCGGTTCGCCGCCCGCGGCATCGACGTCGACCGCCTTGCCCCAGGCGGGGAGTGGATCGAGGAAGGTCCGATGGCCGGCCTGTCACAGCTCCAGACCCGGCTGGCATGGCGCATATTGCGGGATCTCCATCCCGGTCCCGCGCCGCATGAGACCGAGTTCTTTAGCAGCCATCCTCCAATCCGCCTCGACGCTCTCGAAAGCTACGCCCGCGGCCTGCTGGCCGTCGCGCCGGAAGAGAAGCATCGCTTGTTCAGCCTCGCCGTGAACCTGGAGCCGGAGTTCTCTCCTCCCAAATTCCAACTCGGCCTCATGTATTGGGAGTCGGATAGCTACCGGGCGGCCGGGGAGTGGTTGGAGCGCGTGAATCCGCGCGACGCGCATTACCTGGAGGCAAACTTCCTGCTCGGTTTGTGCCGATACCACCTGGGGGACTACTCCGGCGCGCTGGCCGCTTTCGAGGTGGTGGCCCGAACCGTCCCCGGCGATTTCGTGTACAACAACATCGGACTCGCCCAGTACCGCCTCGGAATGCCTGCTGCGCTCGAAAGCCTTCGCTGGGCCATGGAGCGCGACCCGGACGATCCCGACTACCGCTTTAACCTCGGGTATGTGCTTTGGCGCGGCGGCCGGCTCGAAGAAGCGGCCGAACACCTCCGCGTGGCGCTCCAGATCGACCCGCGAAACGTGGGTGTCAGGCGGCTGTTGGACCGTTGTGAGGCCGGGTCGGCCTATCAGCGCGGCGACCTCGGCGGTGAAGGCCTCGAGCGGTTGAAGTCCGAGCTCGAACCCATCCGCGGCTGGCGCAACAAAGACACCGCCCGCGGTGCAGCGGGTGGCTGAAAGACCTGCGCTGAAAGCTTCACGGCGCGGGAAACGCGGCGCCGGAAACGAGAGGACTATAATCTAATATTCATGCTCGAAGCGTACGGGCTCACCGACGCGGGTTGTGTCCGCTCGAACAACGAGGACTACTATCTCATCGACCCCGGCTTGGGCCTTTATCTCGTCGCCGACGGGATGGGCGGCGCCCAGGCCGGTGAGCGGGCATCGCAACTGGCCGCCGAAACCGTCGCGGAAGTCGTGCGGCAGGGTCCTGCCCGAAACGCCTCGGTTCTTGCCAACGCTTTCCAGGAGGCCAATCGGCGTGTCCTCTCCCTGGCCGCTTCCGACCGCTCGATGGAAGGCATGGGAACGACACTCGTGGCCGTTCTCGACTGCGGCGACCGTCTCGAGATCGCCAGCGTGGGCGACAGCCGGTGCTATTTTTTCTCCTCGCTGGGCGTGTCTCCGATCACCGTGGATCAAACCTGGGTCCAGGAGGTCGGCATGAAGCTCGGCCTCGATGAGGAAAAACTCCGTAGCCATCCCTACCGGCACATCCTCACCATGGCCATCGGCGCTTCGAATTCCCTCAAAATCCACTTCTACACGGCCCACCTCAGCCCCGGCGAGGGCCTCCTCCTTTCGAGCGACGGCCTGCACGGGGTCGTTCCGATCGAACGAATCACCGAAACCCTAACTTCTCCGCGATCTTTGGAGGCCCGGTGCCACTTATTAGTGGAAGCCGCGAAGTCGGCCGGCGGGCCTGACAACGTAACGGTCGTCGTTCTCCGCTCGGCCGGTTAGCTGCTGAGAAACCCCGCGTGGGGCAGGCCGTTTCGGCTGCCGGCGCGCTTCGGTACGGCCTTTGTCAGCAGCCTGCGGGAGATTGCGGCTCGTCCGCCCGTCCATCTGGCTCGCGCCGCCGGGCGGCCCCGGAGAAATCGAATGGTATCTTGTTACCGCCCTCCCATTGCCCTCATTCTCTTCTTCCTTTCTTCCTTGCTCGGCGGCGTGCGGCCGTGGCCCTGCTTCGCCGTCCTCCTGGGGAATGAACAACCGGCCGCGTTGGAGATTCGCGTGGAGGAGGGTGGCGGCGCCGTTCACCACGCCGGCTCCCGCTCCGCCGTACCGCTTACGCTCCGGGTGATCGATGAGGCGGGAAGGCCCGTCCCCGGCGCGACGGTGAGCTTGTTGATGCCGTCCGGCGGGCCGGGTGGGATTTTCCCGAGCGGGCTCTCGACGGAAATCCTCACCACCGGCGCCGACGGACGCGTCTCGGTGCGGGGCATTCGCTGGGGCCGCGAGCCGGGGCTGGTGGGCATCCGGGTCACCGCCGTCAAGGGGCAGGCTCGCGCCGGTACGGTCGTCAGCCAGCAGCTCGAATCACGCGACGCCTCCGTGGCGGACCCGGCGCCGGGCCGGAAGTCGCCCTCCATTTCGCGGCCGCGAGGGCGTTGGGTGATCCTCGCTGTCGTCGCCGCCGGAGCGGCCGCCGGTGGACTCGCGCTGGGTTTGGCCGGAGGCGGTACAGCCCCGGCCGGTGCGCCCCCGGCCGCCGGCGCCATCGAGTCGCCCGGCGTTCAAGTCGGCCTTCCGGCCATCGTCGTCGGCAAGCCGTGAGCTCAAAATCATGTGGATACGCCAGGTCATCGCAATCGCCTCCCTGGTCCCGGTCGCGGCCGCTCCGTCGGGCCTTTCGACGCCACAGCTCGGATTCGTCCGGGCGCCGGATGCGACGCTCCGGCCTCTCTGGGGTGTCCGCGCCAACTTCCTCCTCGGCCCGCCCGTGGCGGAGGGCGTCATCGGCGCGGTCTCGGGCGGAGGCCAATCTCTTGCGCACCGCCCGGGCGAGCTGATCCTCTTCGACGGTGGCGGCTCCACCGGGATCCTCCCCGTCCCGTCCGGTCCCGCCGTACTCGGCCTCGACCTCCGCGGCTTGCCCGCCGTGGCTTGGTTTCCCGACGCCGCCGCCCTGGCGCTGCGCCAGCGTGGCCGCTGGCGGATAGCCCCTTTCGAGCCCGGTGGACTTGCGCTGGCCGTGGCCCTTCGCGGCCCAGGCGTCGTGCTCTTTGTCCTGCGGCGTCCCGATGGAGTGTGGCGGATCCAAACCTCAATCGACGACGGCGCGACCCTTGACGCCGTTCGCCTCGCCGGCGCCGTGAACGCGGCCGTATTCCTGCCCGAAAACCTGATCCTGTACCACGGTGCGGATGAACTCGTACTGCTGGACGGGACTGGGACAGAGCGGCGCACGCCCCTCCCAGGCATGGTCACCGCGATGGAGCCCGCCGGCGAAGGATGGGTCCTCCTCCACCGTCAGGAACCTTGCCCTCCGCTCCTTGTCCAAACCAAGGTTGATCCCCTGAGCGTCTTCCTTCTGCCCGGAGGCGCCCGATGATCGGCCGGGGCGCCGCTCTTTTCGTGTTGCTGGCCGCCCAGGCCGCCGGCCAGTTGGTGCTGAATACGATCCCTGGTCCGGGTATTGAGGAACCCGTGGGCCGCTCCCTGGACCTCGGCTCCGTTCCCACCGGCAGCTTCGGGGAAACGAAGCTCCGGCTGCGCAACAAGGGAGAAGCCAGCGTGACCCTCGAGCGCCTCCGTGTTACCGGAACCGGCTTCTCCCTCGACGGCCATCCCTCGGTGCCCCACGTCGTGGCGCCAGGCGGCAATGTCGATTTCCGGGTGCGCTTTCAGCCAACCGGGGAAGGCTCCTTTAGCGGCGTGCTCCGCGTCAACGACGCCGAGTATCTGCTGTTCGGGACATCGCCCCCCACTATCATCCTCCTCGTCAACGACGGAGGCGCCTACCGGCCGGTTTTCACGGCCGATCCGCTGACCTTCGGTCCGTTGCTGCAAGGCCAGACCTTCACCCGCGCTTTCCGTCTCGAAAACCCTTCCCGCAAGACGGTGGCGCTGGATGTGTTCAGGGTCAACGGCAGCCATTTCTCCCTCGGCGTCGCCTCCCCGCCGCCCCCCGCCCTGGACCCCGGCGCCGCGCTCGATTTCGAGGTTCGCTACGAACCCGTGGCCTCCGGCCTCCACCGGGGCACTCTGGTTGTCAATCACCGGTTTTACTTCCTCGACGGCTTTGCCACGCACCCGCCGTTCTCCGATCCGGAGATCCTCCTCAACCCCGCTTCCCCCCCCGGCGCCGCCCAAGCCGCCGTGAGCGTCCGGCTTGGCGCTCCCGCCCCGGGCGGCCCGGGCGGCCCCCACGGTCTGGGCGGTGAGCCCCCCCCCCCCCACCGCGGTGGTTGCCCCCCCCGACGGCTTTGATGACCCCGCGATTCAGTTCGTCTCCTCCGGAAAACGCGCGCTCCCCCTCGCCGTCAAAGCCGGCGAAACCACCGTGCTCATCGATGGTCAGCCGGAGGCGGTCTTTCAGACCGGCACGACCACGGGCGCCATCACCTTCACGGTGGAGCTGGCGGACCGCTCCCGCCAGGCCGCGCTGACGTTGGCCCCCGCGACCGTCGAGATCACCAGCGAGCGCGTTGAGCCCTCGCCCGCCGGCATCGCTCTGCGCTTCCACGGCTACGACAACACCCACACGTTGTACGCGGCGTCGTTTCTGTTCTTTGACACGAGCGGCCGCGCTCTCACCCCGGAGCCGCTGCGCGTCAACGTCGCCAAGGCTTTCGCGGACTACTACGCCACCAGCTACGTGGGCGGGGTGTTCGCGCTCACCGCGTCGTTCCCCGTGGCGGGCAACCCGGCCCTCCTCGGAGAGGTCGAGGTCCAGTTCGTCAACTCCGTCGGTCCGGCCCCCCTCCGGCGCATACGCCTCCGTTAGCTTCTGTCTCCTGTATCCTGTCTCCTGCCTCCTGGCTCCTGTCTCCTTTGTTCCGGACTACCAGACCCTATGGTATAGATTAAGAGAGGCTTCGAATGAACACCCGCGCTTCTCGCCGCAACTTCCTGGCCGCCGGGCTCAGCCTGCCGGCCGCCGCTGCCGTCCCGGGCCCGGCGGACACGGCCGCGCCCCGCATCGAATACCGCACGCTCGGCAAGACCGGGCTCAAAGTCAGCTCGCTCGGCTTTGGCTGTATGTTGGCTTCGGATCCGGTGGTGCTCGAACGCGCCGTCGAACTGGGCATCAACTACTTCGACACCGCCCGCGCGTACCAGGGCGGCAACAACGAGCGCATGGTGGGCGCCGCCCTGAAGGGACACCGCGACCAAGTCGTTCTCGCCACCAAGTCGACCGCCCGCACGAAGGCCGACATGCTGCGGGACTTGGAGACCAGCCTCCGGGAGCTCGGAACCGACCACGTCGATATCTGGTTTATTCATAACCGGAACACTCCCGAGGAGGTGGCCGGTGAGTTGTTCGAAGCCCACGAGCTCGCCCGCAGTCAGGGCAAAATCCGTTTCCGCGGGCTGAGCTACCACTTCAACATGCCCCGGATGCTCGAATACACGTTGCAGCAGGGCTGCATCGACGTCGCCCTGGCGTCCTACAACTTCATGGTGGGCGACGAAGTCGGCGACGCCATCCGGCGCGCCCGGGCGCAGGGACTCGGCATCGTCGGCATGAAGGTGATGGCCGGAGGCTACGCGCGCATCCAAAAGGGTGACCGGCTCTACGGCCAGGAGCCGAACCAGCTCTCGGCCCGCCTCAAGAAGCCCGGCGCCATGCTGGCGGCGCTCAAGTACGTTCTCCGCAACCGGTCTGTGGACACCGCCATCATCGGCATCACGGATTTCGACGAGCTTGACGAGGATCTGCGCGCCATGTCCGAGCCGTTCACGGCGGAAGACGGCGCTCTGCTCGCTCTTGAGTCCGAGCGGATCGGGCCCCTCTACTGCCGCGCCTGCGGCGCCTGTTCCGGCACGTGCGCCCAAGGGGTCCGCGTAGCTGACACACTACGCCATCTGATGTACGCCGACGGTTACGGCCAATTCGCCATGGCCCGCCAGGCCTGGCTCGATCAGCCCGAGGACGCCCGCTCGGTCCGCTGCGCCGACTGCCGCGAGTGCTCTGTCCGCTGCCCCAACGGCGTCCATGTCCAGGCCAACCTCATCCGCGCCCAGCGCCTGTTCGCCTGAGGCCCGCCACCTCGGCTGTCCCGCCAGCGGCCCCGTGGACCGGGCAGTCTTGCCCGCGCACGCCGGCGGTCTCGCCGGCGGCAGTCTTGCCGGCGGCCACCGCTTCGCGAACTTCGCTAGGTTCTGAGGCCCCCGGCCCACATCACGGCTTGGCCGCACCGCTTATCTTGTTGACGCCCGGATGGTTAGCCTCTTCCCAAAGCTTCATTTCGGTTGCCGGCCTCATAGAATCGTTTCAGAAACGCCCCGTTTCTTGGAGGCAGGTCCCGGCCGCCGAGGTGTGTCCGCAACAAATTGAAAAGACAATATGTTCTCCTTCGCACGAAATAAAATTCGGCCTCCTCCCGTCAACCCCCCGGCCGCCGGCGGCCGAAGACCGGGCGCTCGGATCTGTCTGAAGCCTCGTCTTGACCCGGCGAATCTATAAGCCAAGGCTGGACGCGTGGGCCACATCATCCGGACACACGCTGAATCGGGATAACCGCATGGATCGCTTCGTCTTGCTCCTACTCGCCGGCGCTCTCTTAGCGCCCTCCTCCGAGCCCGGGAAACACCCCGTTACCGGACGCGACTACGCCGGCGTCATGGGAGCGGGTGGCGCGGACTGGCTCATCCGCCCGGAGCGCGAGCAGGAAGAGCAGCCGGATCTCGCCGTCGAGCTCATGGGTGTCCGCAAGGGAATGACGGTGGCCGACATCGGCGCCGGCGCCGGCTACTTCAGCGTCAAGCTCGCCAGGAAGGTGGGGCCCGAGGGCGTCGTCTTCGCCACCGACATCCAGCCCCGCATGCTTGAGCTGCTTCAGGACTACGCGGCGAAACGCGGCCTGACCAACATCCGGCCCGTGCTGAGTGAGCCTCAAGATGCCGCGCTCCCCCACAACCAGGTCGATCTGGCGCTTCTGGTGGATGTGTACCACGAATTCTCACACCCGCGGGAGATGCTGCGCTCCATCCGGCGGGCGCTCAAGCCGGACGGGCGGCTCGTTCTCCTCGAGTACCGCAAAGAGGACCCCTCGGTCCCCATCCTCGAAGACCACAAAATGAGCGTCAAAACGGTTCGTGCCGAATTGGAACCCGAGGGTTTCGTCCTCGACAAGCTCTATTCCCAACTTCCACGCCAGCACCTCTTCGTGTTCAAGAGGAAGTCCGAGTGAGCCTCATTCGTATAAGTTCCTTTTATACATATACTTACAACACACTATTGACACTCTTTGCGCGGGAGTGCTAATAGTATATCGGTGTGGGTCCGCATTCCAACCTGGCGGATCCCGAAAAACTCAAGAGCGCATCGGGCCGCGACGCCGGGCCCCCCCACCCTTGAAGAATCTCGGGGGGAGCCGGGCCAGACAGAGGCCGGTGCGAGCAAATGTCCGGCAAGGCTGATTGAATTTCTAGGAGGTACGCGACTCAAATGCAACTTCGTCCGTTGTACGACCGGCTCGTGGTGAAACGGGTCGAGGAGGCCGAGGAGAAGACGGCCGGGGGGATCGTGATCCCCGATTCGGCAAAGGAGAAGCCCCAGCAGGGGGAAGTCATCGCCGTCGGCAAAGGCAAGCGGCTCGACGACGGCAAGATCATCCCGCTCGACGTGAAGACGGGTGATCGCATCCTGTTCGGCAAGTATTCGGGCAGCGACATCAAGATGGGTAGCGACGAGTACCTGATCCTGCGCGAGGACGAGGTCCTCGGAGTCATCGAAAAGTAGGTTGAAGGAGGTCAACGAGCAAATGGCAGCCAAACAGATTGTCTACAGTGAGGACTCCCGCCAGGCGATTCTGCGGGGGGTCAACCAGCTCGCCAATGCGGTCAAAGTGACGCTCGGCCCCAAGGGCCGCAACGTCGTCATCGAGAAG
>CAYRPT010000138.1:0-8175 GCA_964425895.1 uncultured Solibacteraceae bacterium
CTTTCAGCTCGGCATTCATCTGAAAACGGTAGGCAGCCCTGACCTTTGCTTGCTCCTGCTGAATGGTAAAGCCCATACTCGGTCCCGCTACGCACCGTAGCAAGTGGTGAATGTCGCGAGCGGGCTTCTGATCGCTGCCGCGATTTCCACGTCTTGCTCACCGCCCCATTCGGACTCCCTGGGGCCTGGACGCCGGACCCTCACGTCGATCATCTGCTGGCCGGCGCCCGGCTTCAGCGCCAGATCCTCCTCGAGGTCCTTGAGGTTTTGCCGGGCTGTCCGCAGGTCGGTCTTGGAACGCAGGAGTTCGTCATGCGCCTCGTCCTGAATCGCGCCGGCCTCCCAGCGCTTCAAACTGGCGAGGCTGATGCCCCTAAAGCGTCGCGCGAATGCCCGCTGGCTGAGCCCAAACCGCTGCCGGATGTTCTTCAGCTCCCGCGAGGTAAGGAGGCCATGCTGTTCCCGGTACGCATCGGCGATGGCAACCGTGTAAGCGGCGGACTGCGCGTCCGTCAAAACGTGGGCGCCGCATTGATTGCAGACCAGCGCCTCGGTTCGGACGGTGTACTTCTCGTCCTTAACCTCACCCGGCACGTCGGCGACACGGACGGTCAGCTTTCCCTTCTCGCATTCAAAACACTTCATAGTCATTCTTCAATAGTCTGGCGGGTGACAGGACCAAAACAACACCCGCGGCTTCTTCATTGTGCCCGCTATCTGAAACTTGAAATACACCTCGCACCGCAGCGTCTTGGACCGGAAGATGAATGGATATCCGGGCGGCTCCTCCAACTCCTTGGGAGGATCGTATGATTCGGGCGGAACTTCGTCCAGCAGTTTGAGCAAGGTTTCCCGCACCTCTTCACCGACCCGGTCGAAGTGCTCGCGCATCTCACCGTTGAACTTTGGCTTGCGGAATTCATACCCTTTTTCGGTTGCCGCCTTCGCCATCATGAGGGCTTGATCCGGACGCCACATCCCCAGGTAACCTTTCCTGAGGATGTCCTGACGCTGCTTTCCCGAATACCCGGCAAAACGACGCCCCCGATCCAGCTCTGCTGCGCGTCTAACCCATTGTTCGCGCAGACCCTTAGGATCGGGGGCACTCACTCGTACCTCCTATATGGTATCACGTGAGCTCACCCCGATCAATCCCGCAAACCACTTCATTCCCGTAAGTTGTTGAAATAGTTACTTAAATTCAATCCGCACGTCTAGAAACAGAATCTCTCCATGTAGTCATCGATTCTCCGCCACGGTGACAATCGTCGCGTCGCCGTTCTTCAGCGCTTCCTCGCGGAGTTCGACGCCCAGCCCCGGCGCCTCCGGCGCGGTGACGCGGCCGTCCACGGGCATCGGCACATCCTTGATGAAGCGCGGATAGACGTCGTGGTAGAGGTGATACACGCTCTCCATGATGTAGAAGTTGGTCAGCGTGGAGGCGGTGTGTATCGAAGCGAACCACAATACCGGACCGCCGCCCGTGTGCGGCGATGTCGGGATCTTGTAGGTATCGGCCATGTCCGAGATCTTTTTCGCCTCGGAGATCCCGCCGCACCAGGTGACGTCCCACATCACGACGTCCACCGCCCGCGCTTCGAACATCTCGCGGAAACGGAACCGCGTGGCCAGGCGCTCGCTGATACAGACCGGGATGGACGTCTCGCGCGCCAGCGCCGCGTAAGCCTCGAGGTTGTCGGGCAGCATCGGATCTTCGAGATAGAGAATGCCGTACGGCTCGAGCGAATGGGCGATTCGTAATGTGCAGGGCAGGTTCCACTTGCTGCTGAGATCCAGCACGATGTCCATCTCGTCGCCGCCCGTCTTCCGGATCCGCTCGATCGGATCGAGACACTGCTTCAGCTCCGCGTTGGTGATAAAGGTCCCTCCGTGGCGGCGATAGGGATTCACCGGGCCGCGGTCATAAGGATAGATTTTGATGGCGCGGATGCCGCGTTCGAGCAGGAACTCGGTAATCTTCTCCGGGTTGTCGTGGGTGTAGGTCCCCTCGATGGGCCAACCGTTCATCGTGTTGTAGACGCGCAGGGATTCCTGCGCCTTGCCGCCGAGGAGCTTGTACACCGGCAATCCCGAAGCCTTGCCCAGCAGATCCCATTGGGCGATGTTGATCGCCGTCAACATGCGCGTCTCCGCGCCGCCCCACGGCCGGTACGAGATGCGATAGAAAAGGTCCTGCCAGAGCCACTCGATCCGCGTGGCGTCCTTGCCGATCACCTGGCCGGCCATTTCCCTGAGCGCGCCCAGGTGCGCCTCGAAGCCCGGATAGGATTCCCCGACGCCGACGAGTCCGTTGTCGGTGTGGAGGCGTACCCACACCCAGTTGGGGGCGATTCCCTTGATCCGGATGTCGTCCCGGAAGCGGACCGCCTCGACCTTGGTGATCTTCATCGGGCCCACGGCGTCCGCAGCGGCCCGCGCCTCCGGAGTCGCCAAACCGCTTCCGAGCACGGCGGTCCCCAGGAACTCCCGTCGGGTCATGACCTCTCCTCCTCACGCCTCGGCGACGGCCTCGACAATCGCATCGCCGCTTGAAAACAGCTCGGGCCGGATCTCCGCTCCGATCCCGGGCAACTCAGGCGGCCGTACGGCGCCGTTCTCCGGCGCCGGAACGTTGTTCACGAAATAGGGAAACTGGTGCGTGTACTTCCAGTAGTTGCTCTCCATGATGAGGAAGTTGGGAATGGCGCTGCACAGATGCGCCGAGCAGACGTAGAGAAGCGGTCCGCCGCAGGTATGCGGCGAAGTCGGGATGAAGTAGGTGTCGGCCATGTCGGAGATCTTCTTGGCCTCGGACGGGCCACCGCACCACGTAAGGTCGTACATGACGACGTCGCAAGCTTTCTGCTCGAAGAACTCGCGATATTCGTAGCGGGTGGCGAAGGTTTCGCTCATGCAGATGGGGACGCTGCTCTCCGCCGCGAGCTGAGCGTAGGCCCTGGCGTTATTCATCAACATGGCGTCCTCGAGATACATGATGTTGTACGGCTCGAGGGCCCGGGCGATCCGCTGCGCGCTGGGCAGATCGAAACGCCCCCAGCAGTCCACGCAGATGTCCATCTTCCCGCCCACGTTGTCGCGAATCTCGCGAATCCAGCCCATGCCTTCTTCGAGAGCTTCGTTCGAGATGTAGTTATCCCGCCCGCTGAAGGGGTAGATCTTCATCGCGGTGACGCCGCGATCGAGCAGAAACCGGACATTCTTCATGGTGTCCGGCCCCATCTTCATTTCGTTGATGGCCCAGTAGTCGGTCGTGGTGTTGTACACGCGCACCTGGCGTCGCGTCCGCCCTCCCAAGAGACGATAGAGCGGCAACTCCGCCGCTTGCCCCAGGATGTCGAGCTGGGCCATATTGATCGCACTCAGGATGCGCATATCCGCTCCGCCGGCGTTTCGCATGGCCATGCGGTGGTAGAAGCGCTGCCAGAGGCCGTCGATGTCCCGCGGATCCTGCTTGATCAGCGTCCGCGCGTAGTCTTTGAGAGCGCCTACCTCGCCCTGATGAAACGGGTAGGTCTCGCCGGTGCCGATCAGGCCCCGGTCCGTGTGCAGGCGCACCCACATGAACTCGGCCCCGTCCGAGCCCCCGGACCCGCCGCCGACGTGGATGCTGTCGCGGAATGTGACCGCCTCGATGCGGGTGATCTTCATCGGCTCGATGGCGGCGGCGGCGGCCGCCGCGCCGGCCAGCGCTGTCCCGCCGGCGTATCGAAGGAACTCGCGGCGCGAGCCGCGGAAAGGAGGATCGCTATCGAGGTACGGCATTTCGCTCCACGTATTCGTCCACTTTGGATTTCGCCGGCGGTCTCAGGTCGATGTAGTAGAAGCGCTCGGCGTAAGCGAGACCGTGCGGCCGGCCGTACTCGCGGTACTCGTCGAGCAGAAACTGACGTACGTACTCGCGGTCCGCCGTCCGGTCGTCGGTACCGAGCAGCGGGAGGCGCTTCCCTTCCCGCGTCAGCCGGGCCCGCAATTGCGACCCATAGTTCCCGCCCCCCTGGGACTTGCACTCCGCCAGCGCGTCGATCTTCTTCTCGATGTGCCGGCTGATATCGACCACCCGATTGAACGCCTGCCCGGGACGCGCGTAGAAATAATACCGCTCCCTGACCGGATGCGGCTGGATGCCCGCTTCGAGGTGTTCGTGAAAATCGTTCGGCATGCCGCACATCCAGGAGGCTTCCTCGGCGGCGCGCCCCGTCACCCAGTGGTCGGGGTTCTCTTCACCGTGTCCCCAGGGATTGAAGGTGAGGATCGTATCCACTTTCAGGAGGCGGAAGAGCAGGATGAGGCGGCCCCGGATGTCGATCGACGAGATGCCGTCCATACGGTGGTTCCGGTAATAGAAGTTGAACTCCTCCTTGAGGCCGATGGCGGCGGCCATCCGCGTGTGGTCCTGCTCATTGCTAAGAATGTTCCGCGCGGTCGTCTCGCCTCCGCACTTCTCGTCGTTGCTCGTGCGGATAATGTAGCCGGTGTAGCCTTCCGCGATCAGTTTGGCGCACAGCCCGCTCGCATAATAGGGCACGTCGTCCAAGTGCGCGTGGATGGCCGCGAACACCTTTCCCCGGTGCGGCTGGCCCTCCTGGTCGCGCTCCACGACAATTTCCCCGACGTCGGCCCGATGAAAAGCCGCGCCGGCGGTTGCCCGGTGAAAGACACTGTTCCGATCCATAGCGCACTCTCCTTACAGAGAAACCGCGTGCCGTTCGACGTAAGAGCGGATGTTCTCGTCGTAGTCCGGCGGCGGACCGATGTACCGGAACGCCTCGGCGTACTCGAGTCCGAACTGGCTCCCGAGGACGCGAAAACCGTCCATCAGGAAGTGTTTCACGTACTGGAAATCCGCCGAGTCGTCGTCGTCTCCCAGCAAGGGTAGCCGCTTCCCCTCTTGCGCAAGCTCCCGGCGGAGCTGCGATCCGTGGGCGCCGGCCGGGCCTTTGCCCTTGTTGGCCACGTTCGCCCGAACCTTGGTGTCGATGTAGGAACTGATGTCCACCACGCGGTTCACCAGGTTGTGCCCTTGGGGCGAGCGCGCGTGATAGTACTTCTCCCGCACACGCGCCGGGTTGAGTCCCGCCCGGTAATGCTCGGGGTAGTCCTTTCCGCCTCCAGCCATCCAGCAGGCGGCCTCCGCCGCCCGCCCGACCACCAGGTGGTCCGGGTTCTCGTCATAGTGGTCGTACGGATCCATCACCAGGATCGTGTTTACCTGGAGGAGCCGGAAGAGGAAGATCAGACGCGCCCGGATCTCGACCTCCGCGCAATCGTCCATCCGGTGGTTCCGGTAGTAGAACGAGAAGGCCTTCTTCAGACCCAGCGCCTTGGCCACCTCGTGATTGTCGATCTCGTTCTGGACGACGCCCTCCCCGAGCGTCCGCCCCGCCGCCTCGTCGTTTGAAAGCCGGATGAGATAGCCGGTATAGCCTTCGTCGATGAGCTTCGCCACGGTGCCTCCGCAATAGAGCGGTACGTCGTCCGAGTGCGGCTGGATGGCGGCGAGCACCTTACCCTGGTGGGGCTTGCCGGGGCTGTTCCGCTCGATCACCAGGTCGCTCGCGTAGGTGTAGTAGTCGGGGATGGTGAAAGGGCTGAACTCGGAGGCCGGCAACGCATACGCCGACGGGGTGAATCGCGCCGGAAGATCCGACTTGCCTTGCTGTTCCGGCGCCGGCGACTGAGAGTTCAATGCGAGACCTCCGCCGGCCGCGCCGCCGAGAAACGCTCGCCGTTCCATACAAATCTCTCCTTCACGAGGTTCTGAACGGGTCCTCGCCCGCCAGTTCCATAAATATACCGGAACGCCTGAACAGGCGAGAGCCCGTCAGGCTTCGAGCGGACCGTCGGCTCGGCGGGCGCCTTCCCTACCTCACATCGAACTCCGCCACTACGTGCCAGCCGTATTCGTTCGCAATCAGCTTGAGCCGCTCGGCCGGCGGCCGCGCCGGCACGCGCGCCTCAATCTGGTACAGCCCCACAAGACCGGGCGCCAGACCCGCAAACAGCACCTCGGCCGGCATCGAATCGGTCGAGGTCCACCAGTAATCCCATCGGATGGGCGTCGTCGGGACGCACGCGCGATCCAGCGGGGCGCCCTGGCCGGTTTCAATCGGACAGTCCACCGGACCCAGGCCAACCGCGTAGATGTGAAGCACCTCGTTCGGACGCGCGGGATTCTCCGGCGTCACCAGTCCGCTCCAGTCCTGGTGAACGGGCGAGATGAAGGCGGTCGGAAAGAAGGGCGCATACGAGAGCCTGAACTCGAGCGTCGTCGCTTCAAGGGGGGAGTCGTCGCGGGCAACCGAAACAACGACGTTCGGGGACTGCGTCTCGGGCTCCGGCAAGTCCCACGGCGCTTGAGCGAACACGTTCTCGCGGTCGACCACAAACGCAGGCGCCTCGCGGCCATTGACCTCGACCCGCCCGCCGAGCCGGCGCCCGCGAAGAGGAATCAGCGATCCGGGGACAACCCATCCCGCCGTTTCGTCCAGCATGGGCGGCGCCAGTATCTCAGTGCTCTTCCCGGTGGTGATATCGAACTTGAGGAGCCGTCCTTCCCGCGTGGAGACCCACGCCACCCGGCCGTCACCCGAAAGCGCCGCCTCCGCCACACCTTCCGCGGAGTTCGTCAACTGCCGCCACTGGGAGCCGTCAACCCGACTGACGAACAGTTGCGGTATCTCTCCGAGAACCGAGACGTAGAGCACCCACTCGCCGTTGCTCGAAAGGGTAGCGCCGTAGCTGTCGCGGTCGTCGGGACCGAGTTGCATCGAGATTCCACGGTCCACCTCGACAACGAACAGACGCCGCCTCGGCGACGTCTCATAGACCGCGGTGGACCCGCCATCGTCGAGCGACATCCTGCCGAAGGCCCACCCTGGTCCGGGATTCTCAACCAGACGCCGCATGCCCCCGGACGGGCTGACGTGAACCATCCCTTCATACGTGAGGAACAGCGACGAGCCGTCGGAAGCCACACAGCCTTCCCCGGGGAACAACCCGTCGACGGTGACTTTCCGGCCGGTCACGCGGTCGGTGATGGCCGCGGGGCGCCGCATCATGGCCCCGGGACTCGACCAGGCGGCATAGTAACGCCCGTTGCGGCTGATTCGCACGTGCGGGCCGGCGTACTCCGGCTCACCGCCGGACCGTTCGAGCAGATATCCCGTGGACAACTCCTGGAAAAAGCATGAGCTCCCACCGATACAAGTCCTGACGACGTCGTAGGCCACCACCGTGCCGTCAGACGCCACACTCACCCCGGACGGCTTCGAGATCCCATAGGGTCCGTAAGGCGCCTCCGGCTGGTGCAGAAGGTGCACGCCGTCTTCGTCCAGCGAGAAAACTTTGAACCGCGCCGCCTGGTCCGAGCCGGTCTCGCGCAGCGGCGTGACAAAGAACACCTGCTCGCCGGCGCCGGTGGTGGCGAGGTGGACGAACTGCGGCCACCCGATGGCGGCGCCGGACAGGACCAAGATACATACGCGGGATGTTGTCAAAAAAGAAGGAAGGCCGATTCGCATGAGACACCCCACCTCCACCATGGCACTTTCACGCCGTTCCGTCGAGTGGAGAGGCAAGCCACTTCTAAGACCTTCCTCCTCGTGGCGCAACTACACCGGCGAGAATCGGCCAGGCTCGGCACCGTAACCAGCCAACGTTGTGTCGAGCAGAAATGCGGGCTTCAGTAGAGCCGGCCCAGCAGGCGCTCGATCATCTGGAAGGCCACGCACACCCCGAACGCGATCGCGCCGCACAGCGGGAACGTAATCGCGGACGCGTAGGCGATCCTCCGGGGATACTTCCAGCGGACAATCTCCGGCGAACGGGCCGCGCCGGCCCCGGTGACAGCAGCGACGATCGTGTGCGTTGTGCTAAGCGGCACACCGAATGCCGACAAGCTGACAATTGTGGTGGCGGAGCCGGCCAGGGCTGAGAAGCCCTGCCAACTCTCAATCTTGGCGATCTTTTCGCCGAGCGTTCCGATGATCGCCCGGCCCCCCACCGAGGTGCCGACGCCCATCGTGACCGCGCAGAGCACAATCACCCACTTCGGAATCTCAAACTCGGGAAGCACGCCTCCCATGACGAGCCCGAGCGTGAAGACGCCGATGAACTTCTGGCCGTCATTCAAACCGTGGGCGAAAGCCATGCCCA
>CAYRPT010000139.1:0-8137 GCA_964425895.1 uncultured Solibacteraceae bacterium
CGGGTGACGAAAACCACCTGGTGGAGGTCTTCCCTACCTGGCAGCAGCGGGCCCGCTACATCCGGTACGTAGTTTCCCGCTACGGCGCCTTCAACGTCACCTGGCAGGGCGTACAGGAGTTTGAGGAATACGAGGAGGCGCGGGCGCTTCTCAAGGAGATCGGCGAGGCCATCCGCAAGTCCGACCCGTACAACCATCCGCGCTCGACTCACACGACAGCGACCTCCGCGCCTCTGCTGCCTGACGGCTGGATGGACTACATCGCCTACCAGTCGTCTGATATCGCGCTGGGGGCGATCGAGCACCAGTTGTACGCGGCGCCGCAGGTTAACACGGAATTCGGCTACGAGAACTCGGGCGCCGGAGCGTCCCATCCCCATCACGTGGACGCGGACACGTTCCGGAAGCGTTTGTGGAACGCGAGCATGAACGGGCAGTATCCCACCTACGGGAACACCGGCACGTACGGGGGCCGGGAGTTCGAGCCGGCGGCCCAGTACCTGGACTCACCCGGCGCCCGCCAGATGGCACACTGGTTCGATTTCTTCTCGAACACCCGGCACTGGGAGTTGGAGCCTTACTTCGACGTCGACGGCGGCCGCGCGCTGGCGCTGCCGGGCGTTGAGTACATCGTATATATCGAGACGCCCGGCCCGGTGGACATCGTGATCGAGAAGAAGACTTACCAGGTTTACTGGTTCAATCCCGCCACGGGGGAATCCGTTCAGATCAAGAAGGGGAAGGAGTTCAAGGGTGAGCGCTTCACCGGGCAGCCGCCGACGATGGACCACGATTGGGTGCTGCACCTGTCGCGCGACGACCGGAAGCGGAGCATGGCGAACAGCTTCTATTTCGAATCGCGCCGGGTTCCGATCCAGGAGGTAGAGCTCGACCCGAAGCGGCGGCCCTACGAGATCGTTGCGCCGCCGGGCGGCGAGGTGCCGGTGGGTAAGCCGGCGCCGTACGAGGCGAAGGTTACGCGGGAGACGCGGGCCTCGAGCCGGATGCTGTTTCTCTGGACGGCGGATGTCGCCGGCGGCGGCCAGGGCTACCGCGTGGTGGCGACCGGGGCCAAGGGGGAACTGACCATACCGGAATCGATTGTCGTCAGGATGCCCGCCAATGTGAACCTGAGGCTGCTCGGCATGAATCTTCTGGGAAAGGTGTATTCCGAGAACCGCGTCTACAAACTGACGCAGTAAGGCGCGGACTGCGCATGCCGATGTCCCGCATTCTCGCCCTGGACACGACCACGGAATTCGGCGGTCTCGCTTTGGCCGAGGACGGCGATGTGGTCGAAGAGCTGCCGCTTCACTCGCCGGACGGTTTTGCACACATCCTTTTCGGGCATCTTGACCGGCTGCTTCGAAGGCACGGCTGGCGGATCCAGGAGGTGGATTGCTTCGCGGCGGCCGCCGGGCCGGGCTCGTTCACGGGGGTCCGGGTGGGGCTGGCCGCGGTGAAAGGGCTCGCGGAGGCGAACGGAAAGCCGGTCGCGGGCGTTTCGAACTTGCAGGCCGTGTCCTGGTTCGGCACGGCGCCCCGGCGAGCCGCGGTGCTGGACGCCCGGCGGGGCGAGATCTATGGGGCGGTCTACGACGCGGAGCTTCGTCTCGTGCAGCCGGAGAGGTTGCGCCGATTCCCCGATTGGCTGGCGCAACTCCCCGAGGGCGACCTGGAATTCGTTTCGACCGACTTCGGACCGTTTCGCGCGGCGCTCGACGGGACGCGTTTCGCGGACGCGAGGGTCACAGAAGCGCCGCGCTGCCTGGCCGGGGCCGTGGCCAGGATTGCCGGGCTCCGGCTCATGGCCGGTGAGGCAGCCGCCGCCGCGGCCGTGGACGCAAACTACGTCCGGCGCTCGGACGCCGAGCTGAAGTGGGAGGATTCGCGGAAGGGCACGGCCTGAGCCGGGGCTGAGGCCGCTGACAAGGGATTGCCGCTGCTCTTACGTGCAACGGCCGGAGGCCATAGGCCGGCCAGGGACCGGCAGCGGGTGCGGACGCGAACCCATAGAACAGGAAGTCAGGGCTCGGAGCCCGGGTCGGGCGCGCCGGGCCAGCGGCGGCGAAACTCGGCGAGCGTGGCGCCGCGGAACGAGCGGGCCGCCGCCGAGAAGACGGCCTCAAGGTCTTCGTAAAGCAACTCGATGGAGCGCTCGGTCGGGAACGAGGGGCTGCCGCCGGGCATCAGCTCCGAGGAATGCAGCATGAACTCGGCGCAGGGGTAAGCCTCGCGCCGCGCCCGGTCGAGGACCCGGAGCATAGCGGAGCGATTCGTCCCGTCCGGCCGGAGCCAGGCGACCGGAGGGAACAAGCGGCGCAGCGCCCGGGCGGGCAGTGACGAAGGCGGCAGCTTTCCGCGGATCGCATGAACGGGCCCCGGCTCGAGCGAAAGAATCGTCATGGGCACTTCCAACAGCGGAGACACACCCGGGCGGCCGATATCGTCCGGATCGATGAAATACGGGGTGCCGGGAAAGCGGGAATAGTCGGCGCCGCCGCCGCCGGCCGGATCGCCCAGGGTCTCGCGCCAGCTTACGCGGGGAGTGACCGAACAGTCGGCGAGGTATCCGTTGGCGATCAGGGCCCGGGCGTAGCGGTGGTCGAAGCTCCAGCGGCCCGCGCGGTGGCTCACCACGGGAGCGCCGAAGGTCTCCGCGAGCAGCCCGGTGAGGAACCGCACCTTGGCTTCGAGCACCTGGTCAGGGTATTCCGGCAGGAACGGCTGATGGAAGCCGTCGTCCGGCGTCAGCGCGTAAGCCGGAGGGCTGTTCCAGGCGTGCAGGTGCATGCCGACCTCGGCGCGGCCGCGGCGGATGGCGTCGCGGGCGAATTCGACGAACTCAGGGCAGCGAGCCATTTCGTAGTTCGTCAGGTAAACGGGCTTGCATCCGTGGCGCTCGCACAGGGCCTGAAACCGGGGCAGGAAAAGCGCGTTGCGGGTAGTGACATTCTTCGGGCGGGCCCAGAGGTTGTCGCCCTCGGTGTCGATGGTGATCAGCAGCGCGGGAGGGCCGCCGCCCGGAAGTCCCACCGCTCCCGGAAGACTCATCCGCGCGTCTCCGCGAGGCCGGGCCGATTTCCGCGGGAACCAACCGGCCGGCCGAGCCGCTCGAACAGCGCCTCGTAATTCGAGGTCATCTTCTCCAGGGTGAAGCTCGCTTCCACGCGGGCGCGGGCTCGGGCGCCCATCGCGCCGCGGTTGGAACTCTCGATGGCGCGCAGCATGGCGTCGGCGAGCGCGGCGGCGTCCGAACAAGGACAGAGCCAGCCGTGGACGCCGTCCTCAACGATCTCCCCGATGCCGCCGGCGCGCGTCGTGATGACGGGCAGGCCGGTGGCCATGGCTTCGAGCAGCGACAGCGGCACACCCTCGCTCACGGAGCTGAGTACGAAGGCGTCGAGCGAGGCCAGGAACTCCGGCACCGCTCCGCCGGCGCCCAGGAACTCGACCTGCTCCGCGATGCCGAGGCGGCGCGCCTCCCGCTCCAGTCCATCCCGCAGCGGGCCTCCGCCCAGCAGGCGAAGTCCGCATGCGGGCCGGCGGTCGAGGACGATTCGAAAAGCTCGCAGCAGAGTTCTCTGGTCTTTGAACGGGTCGAGACGTCCCACGGTGCCGAAAGTGAACCCGGCCGGCTCCGGCCGGTGGATGAACGGGAACCGCTCAACCGGTATGCCGTTGTAGATGACCGTGACCCTGCCCGGAGGGAGAGCGGCGGCGCGGATGAAGGTGCGGCGGGCGAGATCGCAGACGGCCACAACCTGGCTGGTGAAGCGCGCGGCCAGGCTGTACAGGAGCTCGCGCTTGCCGAAGCCTTGCAGGTTATTCAGGCCATGCACGGTGCTCACGATTACGGACGCACCGGCGCCGCGGCCAGCGAGTACTCCGTAGTGATGCACCTGGGGATTATGCGTGTGGACCACGCGAGCGCCCCGCTCTGCGATCCAGCCGCGCAGGCGGGAGGCCGCACCGGGGCTGAAGCCGTCCTTCTTGTTCAGGTTTAGGATCTCGATGCCAGCGCCGCGCAGCCTCTCCGCCAGCGGACCGCCGTGGCGGAGTGTCGCGACCCCTACCTGATGACCCCGCCGGCACAGACCCAGCGCCAGGTCGACCGCCATGCGCTCCGCCCCGCCGAACTCGAGCGTGTCCACCAGTACCACGAGGCGCATCGTCGTCGCTCAACGGGCCGGCGCGCCGGACCCCATCGAGGCGCGCGAATGCTCGTTCGGGCCGCCGGTCATGTGAAAAGGAGAAGGGGCGCCCTGAAAGAGTGCCCCTTCGCCGCGTCGGTCAGATTTGACCCTGTGATGGTGACGTAATGGTCCCCTTCGCATCGGGGCTTATTCAGTGTAACACTCCCGGCGCCGCGCTTACCCGGAGATGCTCCGCGGCGTCCGCGGCGTCGGGAGCGCCAGGCGTCCGACCGGTCATTGGTCCAGCCCGACACGGCACGCGTGGCGTTCGCGGGCCTCCTTCTCCTGCTGGAGGTAGGCGCGGGTTCGGGCCGTCAGCTCGTCGAAATCGACCTGGTGGGCGTTGAACTCGGGGCCGTCCACGCAGGCGAATAGCACTTCACCGCCCACCGTGACGCGGCAGCCGCCGCACATGCCGGTGCCGTCCACCATAATGGGATTCAGGCTGGCGACCGTCGGGACACCCCACTCCTTGGTCAGCGCGCTGGCAAACTTCATCATGGGGATCGGCCCGATGACGTGCGCCGCGCCGACGGAGTTCGGGTGCCCGGTGCGCCAGGCCCGCATCATCTCGACGACGTTCCCGTGGAATCCGTAAGAGCCGTCGTCGGTTGCCCAGTGGACTTCATCCACGGCTTCACGAAGCTCGCGGTCGAGAATCATGTGGTCCTTGGTGCGGGCGCCGCACATGGCGATCACGTGGTTCCCGGCGTTCTTGAAGGCTTTGGCGACGGGCAGCAGCTCCGCGATGCCCACACCACCGCCGATGCACATCACCGTCCCGACCGTCTCGATTCTTCCGGCCTGTCCCAGAGGACCCAGCACGTCGGCTATCCGCTCCCCTTCCCGCATGACCGCCAGCCGCTTCGTCGTCGCGCCGATGGCCTGAACGATAAGAGTGATGGTGCCTTTCTCCGGGTTGTCACCCACCAGTGTCAGCGGGATGCGTTCGGAATCCGAACGGGGCCGGAGGATGACGAATTGGCCCGGTTTCCAGTGCCGCTGGATCTCCGGCGCATGGACTTCGAAGAGAACGATATCGGCCGAGATCGGCCGCCGAGTGACGATGGTGAACGGTTCCTGCTCCGCCGGCCCCTCGTCCGCGAGGATGGCGCCCGTTCGGGTGAAGCTCTCGGGGAACTTCTCGCGGAGCGCCTTGTCGATGGCGGCCGCCGCCTTGCGGCCATCTTCCATGGCCAGGATGACCGTGGAACCGCCGCGCACGACATCTCCGCCCGCATAGACACCGTCCATGCTGGTCTTGGCCTGAGTATCGATGACGATCTTCCCGCGCGAGGTGACGAGCGCGGGTGTCTCGCGCTGGAGGGTGGGGTTGGGTCCCTGTCCGATGGCCGCTACCACCGTCTCGGCAGGGATGCGGAAGTTGGAGCCGTCTTGGATCACCGGCCGCCGCCGCCCGGAGTCGTCGGGTTCGCCGAGGGTCATCTCGACGCATTCGATCTCGCGGACAAAACCGCGCTCGTCGCCGTGCAGCGCCACCGGCGCCGCGAGGAAATGGAACACCACTCCCTCCTCCTCGGCGTGAACGATCTCTTCGGCCCGCGCCTTCAACTCCACGCGGCCGCGGCGGTAAAGGATGGTCACGTCGCTACCGAGCCGCTTCGCCCAGCGGGCGGCGTCCATCGCGGAGTTCCCGCCACCGATCACCACGGTGTGTCCGCCCACATGGACGGGCGTGTCCGCGGAATTGTCGTAGGCGTGCATCAGATTGATGCGGGTAAGGAACTCGTTCGCCGTGTAGACGCCAATCAGGTTCTCGCCGGGGACGCCGAGCATCCACGGAAGGCCGGCGCCCGTGCCGAGGAACACCGCCGCGTAGCCCTGGGCGAAAAGCTCGTCGAGAGTCGCCGTCTTGCCCACGATGAAATCGGTGCGGAAGTCCACGCCCAGCTTCCGGAGGCGGTTGATCTCCTCCGCGATGATGTCCCGCGGCAAACGGAAAGGCGGAATGCCGTAGGCGAGCACGCCGCCAAGCTCATGGAGAGCCTCGAAGACCGTAATCTTGTAGCCGAGCCGGGCCAAGTCGTTCGCGCACATCAGCGAGGCGGGGCCGCTGCCCACCATGCCCACCTTGAGCCCGTTCGGCTCGACCTCGGGCAAGGGATCGGCCTCGCCGCGCAGGCGGTGGTAATCCGCCACGAACCGTTCGAGGGACCCGATCGCGACGGACGCCAGCTTCACCCCGAGCAGACAGTCCTTCTCGCAAAACAGCTCATGCTGGCAGACCCGTCCGCAGATCCCCGGGAAGGGATTGGTCTTCTGGAGGACATCGTAAGCGCCGGCGTAATCGCCATGCACCATCTGGTCGATGAAGCCTTTGATGTCGGTGTGAATCGGACAGGCGTCCTGACACTTCGGATCCTTGCAGTTCAGGCAGCGGAGCGCCTCAGCCTGGGCCTGGGCGAGATCGAAACCGAGCGCGACCTCGTCCGGGGTCGAACGGCGGCGCTCCGGATCGAGAACCGGGAGCTCCTGGCGGGGGGCTTTCGGCGTGCGCTTGATCTTCGCCGGCGATGTCGGCTGGGCTTGTTCCGCGGGCATGTCGACTCCTGTCGATGGTATCGGGATGGCGATATCCCGCCATCCATTATATATGACAACAAGGTCTAGTTACCTTAATGGCGACGATGGGGCGGACAGGCCGGCTTCGGCACGACCTGCTGGCGCCCTATACGCCCTGCTCCTTCGTTTCCATCCCTGGCGATTTGTGATACAACTATCGCATGTCCGGGCAAGACTTCTCGCGCCGTTCGTTCATGGCGGCCACAGGCACAGCTTCCGCCGCGGCGGCGGCCACGCGGAAGCCGGTCGTCCTGGCGCCCTTCGCACCAATGTCTATGGCAGCTCCCAGTGATCCCATCCGGCTGGTGACACGAAGCCAGCTTGAGCCGGAGGAAGTCCGGCAACTCGAGGCGGCGGCGGCGCCCACCAAACTCGAGGTGGTGCTCTGCAAGAATGAGGCTGAGTTTCTCAAGGAATTACCCGAAGCCGAGGTGGTCTACGGGCGCGTGACGGGCGAACAGCTCCCCTTGGCGAAGAAACTGAAATGGGTGCAGAGCGGAGGAGCCGGCGTGGAGTTTCTCATTAGGGACGAGAAGTTTCGGGCGAGCGACATCGTAATGACCAACTTCGCTCGCACCTTCGCGCCGGGAATATCCGAAACCGGCATGTGCCTGCTGCTTTGTCTCACTCGCGGGCTTACCAGGTACTATCTGCCGCAGTTCTACCTGAAGAAGTCCCTGCGGGCGGTGGGCACGGTTAAGTCCGATCACCACGTCGAACTCGAAGGCAGGACCATGGGCATCGTTGGTTTGGGCGGGATCGGCAGCGCCACGGCGCGGCGGGCTCACTATGGCTTCGACATGCGTGTGGTCGCAACCGATGCCAAGCCGATCCACAAGCCGGAGTATGTGGCGGAACTGCACGACCCTACGTGGTTCGAGGAGATGGTGCCGCAGGTCGACGTGCTGGTCGCGGCTGTCCCCATGCTGCCGGAGACGGACCGGATGTTCAATGAGAACGTGTTCCGCCGGATGAAGAAGACGGCCTATTTCCTCGCGCTGTCGCGCGGCGACGTCTTCGACGACATGGCGCTCGTGAAGGCGCTCAAGGAAGGGTGGATCGCCGGCGCGGGTCTCGACGTCTTCCCCACCGAACCGGTTCCGGAAGGCCACCCCATTTATGAGTGCGATAACGTAGTAATGACGCCGCACACGTCGGGCTGGAGCCCCGACCGCCAGATTCGCCTGATGGCGTTGTTTGCCGACAACGTTCGGAGGTATGCACGCGGCTTGCCGCTGGTGAACGTGGTGGATAAGCAGCGGATGTACTAGCGCGCAAGATCTGAGAATTGGTCTCTCAGACTTAACCCGACCTTCGCAGTTGCGAGCCCTTTTCGGGTAGCGGGCCGCGCCAAGTCG
>CAYRPT010000140.1:0-8130 GCA_964425895.1 uncultured Solibacteraceae bacterium
GGCTTCGACGTGCATCGCGCTGCCCGGGGTCCCATCTCCGTACCACGTCAGCCGGGCATCCTGGTGCATCCGCAAGTCGTTCCAAGCCGGATCGTAGGTTGCTCCCTTAGAGCTCCCTTCTCCCCGGGCGAAGCGAAACTGAGTCCGCTGGTCGGTGGTCGCCTTGCCGGTTCGAGTATCGAACCGAACGCCCGAGGTAAGAATGCGGAGAAGCCCGTTTTCCGAGGAGCCGGGCGATTGCGGTACATCGAGTGTTATCTCGACGCTGCCCGCCGAGCGCAACGAACCCTCCTCGACGTCGAACCTCGCCAGGCCGCACCGCACCCGGTCGTAACCGCCGGGCTGAAATATGCGGAGCTCCACATCCTCAAGCTCGAACTCCGATGGCTCGCGGATCTGCCGCATTTTTTCGGCGCGAATCTCGACCACCGGCCGATTGCCATCGTAGACCGTGTGGATCCAGGCGTCGCTGGTGGCCGCGACGTTCGAGGGAAGCTGGGGCGGCGGGGGCGGCGCCTCCCGGGCCTGTCGAAGGCGCAGAGTGTAGTAGGAGCCCCCAATGGCGGCAAGAATTGTCGCGATGGCGAGGAGCAGCAGCCAACGAACGCCCCGCATCTTGTTTCCAGGATATCAGCCCCGGCCGTGCCCCTCGCTGCTCGGCCCATGCCCGGACGTCCCGTGGCGGGATGTTCCCAGCGGCTCCCCGGACCCCGCCCCGACGGCTACGTAAGACCTCGGCGTAAACCGGGGCGGCCGCCGCCGGGTGCCAGCTTCCACACCGACCCTAGAACAGCCGGAACCTCATCCTCGGTGACGGGCGTCCCCAAGAAGTAACCCTGGAACGCGTCACAGCCGGCGCGCCGCAGAAGCTCCCAGTGCGATTCGTGCTCGACTCCCTCGCCGATCACTTCGAGCCCGAGCTGCCCGGCGAGCCGGACAATCATTTCGATGGTCGGCAGCATGCGGTCGCCGGAACTCGGCTCATCGAGGAACGAGCGGTCGATCTTGAGCGTGTTGACAGGCAGGCGGCTGAGGTAGCTGAGCGACGAGTATCCAGTGCCAAAATCGTCAATCGCCAGCCGGACGCCGATCTGCCGCAGCCGCCGCAGAACCTGGAGCGACTGCCGTTGGTCCTTCATGATGGAGCTTTCGGTGACCTCGATTTCGAGCAGGTGCGGCGGGAGGCCGTGGTCGGAAAGACAGCGTTCCACCAACTCCACGAACGCGGCGTTCTCCAATTGCCGGATCGAAGCGTTGACGGCCAGTCGGACGGGGGTTCCACTGTCCTTTCTCCACGCGGCGGCCAGCCGGCATGATTCCTCCAGCACCCAGGCGCCGATCGGGATGATAAGACCGTTCTCTTCGGCGAGTGGCACGAAGTGGCTCGCCGGGATACGGCCCATCTCCGGATGGTTCCAGCCGACGAGGGCCTCGAGCCCGCGGAGTTGTCCGTCACCGCGGACCTGAGGCTGGAAACGGAGGAAGAACTCGCGGTGCTCGAGCGCGCCCTGGAGGGCGACCTCCAGAGAGAGACGCCGCGACCTCCGTCCGGACGCTTCGGACCCGTGAAGCACGGCGTGGTTGCGTCCCTGCTCCTTCGCTAACTGGAGAGCGCTGTCGGCGAGGGACAACAGCGCCTTCGCCTGTTGCGCGTCATCGGGATAGACCGCCACGCCCGCGCTGGCCGTCACCGCAACCGTCACGTCGCCGGACTGGACCGGCGCGCGCACCGCGTCAACAAGCCGGCCGGCAAGCTCGAGCGCCTCCTGCCGGGAACCGACCGACGGACAAACCGCGAGAAAACGGTCGGAACCCAGCCGTCCGAGGTCGCCGGTCCGTCCCATGCAGGCGGCCATGCGGCCGGCGCATTCCCTCAAAACCCGGTCACCCGTGGCGTACCCGAATTGGTGGTTCACTTGCGCCAGAAGATCCAAGTCCACCAGAATGGCGGCCGTCCGCGACCGGCCGCCTCGGCTCTTCACGCAGTCCTCGAGCTTCTCGGTCACGATGCGGCCCTGCAAGAGGCCGGTCAAGTGGTCGTATCGCGAGGCGGCCAGTTGCTCGTCAGCCAAGCGCGCCGTGAGACGGGCGGCCAGAAAATCGACAAACTCCCTCGCCCGCGCGGCCGGGGCCGGAGCGGAGTCGTAACTGACGAAGGTGATCAATCCCCATTCGCGCGCGTCTGCTTCGATACGAGCCCATACAACCGGAAGAAGCTTCGGACTATCCATCAGCGAAAGCACGGCTACCGGCCGGTCGTGAAACAGAACGTCGAGATAGTTGAGAATGGCTGCTTCATCACCTGCGAACGGGTCGCTGCGCCCCTCGGGGTAGCGGGAAATAAGGGTGGAGCAGCCGGCGGAGCGCGCCACCACGAACCCGGCCGGCAAGCCCAGCACCTCACAACCCGTGCGCAGGCAGTCCGTCACCAGGTCGCGGAGTGTGCGGTAGCGGCTGGTGGTGAGGCGATGAAGGTGCGTCCAGAGATCGCCGAGCTCAGAGAGCTCGCGCGACATTTCGGACAACCGCCGCTCGAGCGTTTCGCGGACTCCGCGCCCCTCGGCCGGCCCATGGCCAAGGCCCGTGACATCGCGGGCGAATCCCATCAGCCCAACCGGCTGGCCCTGCTGGAACAGCAGGTGCGCACTGATCTCGCAGAACAGGAGCGTTCCATCCCGGCGGCAGAGCGAAACCTCGTAAAGCTGTGAGGATCCGCCTCCATACTGCTCGAGGAGCATCTGGCGAACAGCCTCCCGATGCTCGGGAACCACCAGATCCTCCAGCCGCATGGCGAGGAGTTCCTCGCGCTTGTACCCGGTCAGGATCTCCGCCGCCTGGTTGACGGCCGTCAGCCTGCCAGCCGTATCCTGCGTGAAGACCAGGTCCGTAGTGTTTTCAAACAGCGCGGCGTACCGGCGCGGAATCGATTCGAGCTCAGGCCCGTCCCCGAATCGCCGTCCGGATTCGGACATGCGTTGAATGCAGGCGGCGATCACGGTCCCCAGATGCCGCAGCGTCTCCAGATCTTCCGGGCCGAGCGCCCCCGGCTGGTCGCTCAACGCAATCAGCGCACCGTGGGCCTCACCGTCGCGTCCCACCACGGGACTCACTCCGCAGCAGAACTGGCCGTTCGCCAGAGCCGCCGGTTCAACAGGAGGGCCGGGGCGCAGGGGCGGGAACGCCAAGGGAACGAGAGCGAGCAGCGCTTGGGGAAGCGGAGCATCCGGCGCCGCCGGATAGCCGGCGGAGACCTCCACCTGTTCGCCCGGCAGACGGACGTGAATCCAGGCACTGGAGAGGGAATATCGGCGGACTGCCCATTCCGCGAATCCGCGCAACACGACACCGGCGGATTCCGGTGCCGTGGCTAGCGAGGCTACACGTCGCGCCAGCCCGCTTGAGGATGCCGCATTCATTACGAAGGGCGGCGAGAGCACCGCCCGTTTTCGTAGTCTATCACGCGCCCGGGCTGCGCTCTTCTGCCTCCACTCACCGAGGCGGCTCGGCTGCGGACCGTGCGATTTTAGGTACCCGCGAGAAGCGTGGCCGGGCCCAGGCGTCCAGTATGCCGCTCCATCCGGGTCTTCAGCTCCTTCCGGGCGCGGAGGAGGCGCGACTTCGCCGCAGCCACGGTGATACCTAGCTGCTCGGCCACCACAGCCATTGGAAGCTGCTGGACTTCCCGCAGCATGAAGACATTCCGCAGAAGCGGCGGAATACGGCGGATCTCCGTTTCGATCACGCCGTTCACCTCGCTCTGTCCCACCGCCCCTTCCGGAGTGCCCCGCGAATCAGCCAGCTCCAGTGTCCCGATCTCGTCGCCGATCTGCACATCGTCGATGTGGAACATGCGCGCCCGTTTGTTCTTCCGGATGCGCATCAGACACTGGTTCACGACAATTCGCGTGAGCCAAGTGGAGAAGCGAGCGTCCTGCTGGAAGCCACCAATGTGCTGATAGGCCTTCCAGAGGGCGCTTTGCACCTCGTCTTCGGCATCCTCACGATTCCGGAGAATGCTGAGCGCCAGTTTCATGCACGACGCCCGGTGCCGGGCTAGCAGCTCCGTGAAAGCCGTGTCGTCGCCTGCTTGCGCCATCTTCACGAGCTCGTGATCATCAACTTCCCGAAGCGCCGGATTCTTTTGCATCGTCGCCCCTCCTGACCTAATCCATCCACTTAACTTGGATTGGCCAGGAGGAGACGGCGACTCCTCTCCCTAGAATCTCGTTTTAGCTAAAGAGAAATTTTGTGCTTGGTTTTTCTTTTTGATAACATTAATTTTGTGGATGCTGAAAGCTCTTCGCAAACCATACAGCGGATTCTCTCTGCCTACGAGATCGGCAAGAAGCTACGGCAACTCCGGTTGCGGAAGAAGATCGGCTTGGTGGACCTCGGCAAACACACCGGGTTGTCGGCGTCGATGCTCTCGCAACTCGAAAACGGAAAGCTGATCCCGACACTCCAGACGCTGGCGCGGATCGCTATGGTGTTCGATGTCAGCCTCGATTACTTCTTCGCCGAGAAACGTCGCCAGCCGGTCTTCTCAATTGTGCGGGCTGGCGAGAGGCTCCGCTTCCCGGACCGGCCGGGCTCGCCAAGCCCGTCCTTCTACTTCGAGTGTCTGGCCTACCCGGCACAGAACAAGGGTCTCCAGGCGTACTTGGCCGAATTCCCCTTCCGCGAACCCTCTGGAGTTGCGGAGCACTTCCATGAGGGAGTCGAGTTTCTTCATGTTCTGGAAGGTGCACTCGCCATTCGCATCGCCGGCGAAGAACATGCACTCGAGGAAGGCGACAGCGTTTACTTTGATGGATCGGAGCCGCACGGCTACCGAGGTCTCGGAGAAAAAGGCGCCACCGCTCTGGTGATCACGACACCGCCGCGCCTGTGAGCGGGAGCCGAAGATCGGGGGAATCGAGATGGCGCTTTCGGCGTAGTGGTTCTTGGCGGGAGTCGCGCCACCCACTCCGCCGCGGGAACATCGGGGCCTGGAATTTTTTGGCTCGCTGCCAACAAGCGAGCATCCTCTCACTTGTAACGCCGGCGACATCGATCGCCGGTTGAAGACCGAATTGAGAATGAGAGGTAATTGCAGATGAAATTGAAAACAGTCGCCCTCGTGAGCGGGTTGCTCCTCACGGCGGGCCTCAGCTTTGGTCAGCGCGTACGCGTGGTTCACGCCAGCCCGGACGCGCCGGCGGTGGACATCTACGTCGATGGCCAGAAGGCGTTCCAGGACCTGCCGTTCGGGGAGTACACGGATTACGCCGAGGTCGGCCGCGGTCAACACGAGTTGGCGGTCTACGTGGCGCGCACAGATACCGCAGTGCTGCGCACGAGCGCTTTCATCGACAGCTCAACCGACTATACGGTGCTGGCCACGGGCTTCGTTGGCGGCACTCCGGCATTGGATTTGCTTATCCTGGCGGATCGCAACAACACGCAGCCCCCGGCTATGCGGGCGAAGGTGCGCGTGGTGCACGCCGCTCCTAGCGCCCCCGACGTGGACGTCTACTTCACCACGCCCTTTGCGGTCCTGGCGCAGCCGACCCTGACCAGTGTGCCTTTTGGTGCGGCGTCCGGCTTTCTGACGGTGCCGACCGGTATGACGAACGCCCAGTATCAGGCGCGCGTGGCGGTCGCTGGAACTCAGACGGTCGCCATCGACAGCGGGCGGGTTGTCCTGCCGGCGCGTTCCGTGCGGACCTACATCGCACTCGATCCGAAAGAAGAAGGCGGGTCGTTTCAGATCATAGAACTTCTGGACCGCGACTGAGCCTATCGCTTCGAGTCCAGTTGATCGGCGGGGCGCTCTTACCGGAGCGCCCCTTCTGCGTTTGCAGGGATGAATCTGACCCTACGGCGTGTTCCCAATCGAGAACAGGTGGGTGTTGGAGCGAAGGAACAGGTTGCCCTGCGATATGGCTATCGAGGCTTGGCAAGGCTCGCCGATGGAGTTGCGGGCGACTTCTTCGTATTCGGGCGCGGCCCTGATGATGGTGGTCTCGCCCTGGTCCGAGAGGAAGTAGATGAGCCCATCCGACCAGACCGGCGACGCCGAATGCTCGCCTCCCACGCGCTGCTGCCAGGCGATCTCGCCCGTCTCAGCCCGAAGGCACATCGCGATGCCGGCTTCCGTGATGGTAAAGAGGTAGGGTTTCCGATACAGGAACGAGGGGATACGGGGAACGCCTTTCGTCTGCTCCCAGGCGACGTGGGTTCTGGTCACGTCGCCGCGCCCGTCGGGTTTCACCGCGCGGATGGTGGATGCCTCGAAACCCGAGGCGGAGTAGACCAGGCCGTCGCCCACGACGACGGACGGCACCACCCCCTCGCCTTGGGCGTAGACCGACCAGAGCCGCTCGCCGGTGCGCACATCGAATCCCTGAATCACGTCGCCGGCGGCCGAGACCAATTGTGGAGGGGAGGCTCCGGGCAGCACGTTCGGGGTGACATGGGCGATGCGCGACAGGCCCCGCTTACCCCGCCAGCGGGTTTGGCCGGTCCGTTTGTCGAGCGCCAGAATCACGGCCTGGTCCCAGGGAATCTTCCACCCCACTTTCGGGTTGTCACCGGGCGAGGAGCCGTCGTACGTCATGATCAGGAGATCCTCATGGAGGACGGGGGACGCGCCGAGCCCATGCTCGCTGAAGTGGTCCACCTCGTTGTTAAGCCACCGGCGTTCCCCGCTGTGGAAATCGAGTGCGGCGATTCCGCCGGAGAAGACGGTGTAGACAAGCTCTCCGTCGGTCACCGGAGTGGGGGTGGCGTAGGAATTGCGGGCTTGCTTCCTCTTGGTTTGCTGGCGCAGCACTTCGCGGTCCCACAGGATCCGCCCGCTCCGGCGGTCGAGGCTCAACAGGCGGCACGACACGCCTTCCTCGGTGGCGGTGGTGACGAACACGCGGTCTCCCCAGACGATGGGTGAAGAGTAACCCAGCCCGCCTATCGGCGTTTTCCAGGCAACGTTTTCCGTGGCGCTCCAACGCGTGGGGAGACCGGTCTCGGCGGAGATGCCCTGGCGCGTGGGGCCCCGGAAGCCCGGCCAGTTCTCTGCCGGCAGGAGCAAAGCGGCGGCCATCATTCCCGTGAAGAGTCGCAACGGCATTGGGGTAGCCCTCCAAGTATGGCTGCGGCCATATATAGCAAAGAGCGGCCAGGCGATGCCACCCGCGCTACTTGCGGAAGCCGCCCGTTGCCCCTTTGCGGGCCATTTCCCGGGCTGTTTCGCTGGCGCCCTCGACAGCCAGAGCTTCACGATAATACTCGCCGGCCTTATCTACTTCCCCGGCGACATCGCTGAGGCGGCCGAGATAAACGAGAATCCAAGCCCGGTCGGCCGGTTCCGGCGACAGCCCGAGCGCGCGCTCGAAGAGCAAGATGGCCAGCTCGGGATCGTTCTTGAGCGTCGCGATGCGGGCAAGGCCGAAGTAGGCGCGCGAGTGCAGGGGTTTCCGCTGGGTCTCCCGGAGGGAGCGCAGGAAAAGCTCGCGGGCCGCTTCGAGATCGCGGCGGCTGTAGAGGTCTTCGGCGTTCTGCAAGGTCTGCTCGGCGGCCGAGAGCTCGGGCTCCGGCGCCGGGGGGGGCTTCACCGCCCGAACTGGGCGCGTCTGGTCGAATTCCAGCGTCCGGGCCCGGGCCTCCTCGCGGGTCAGATCGGCGGCCTCCAGCATATCCCGAAGGTAGAGCCGCATGGCCTTATCCTGCTTCTCGTAGGCCGGAAGTTGCTCGGCGAAGAACGGCGTCAGGATGAAGCCCTGGCGGTAGGCCTGCTCGACCATCCCGCTCCCTCCGCCTTCCGAGGGCTTCGCCAGCCGGGCCTCGATGGCCTTGATCAGCGAACCCGTCGCGAGCAACTGGAAGTCCTGTTTGTAGTGTTCTGCGAGATAGGGCGCGCCAAGCGCGTAGTCGCCCAGGGGGCGGAGGCGCTCGAGCGCCTCCGCGGCGCGGCCCATCGCCGGTTCAAGGACGTAGTGCAGATACGTGTACCGGATGTCGGAGATCTGGGGCTTCACCGACGGGGTGGCGACCACGACGTAGTCGCTCGAATAGCTCCGGGTCTGGACCTGGTTGGGCGCCCCCATCAGGCACAGCACGATCTGAAAGCTGCGGCCCGCCACGCCACTGGTC
>CAYRPT010000141.1:0-5622 GCA_964425895.1 uncultured Solibacteraceae bacterium
TGGAGCGGCTTGGGTGCCCGAAGTGTTTTTCGGGCGCCGACTGTCTCTTTCAGGCGGAGCGCTAGTTCGTGCTCGACGCGACCGGGGGATCGTCGCCGCAACCGGCGGCCGGCGCGGCGGCGTTGGGGTCGCAATCGGGTGGCATGCTCACCGCGGGGCTCGCGTCGAACGTTCGGTACGACATTAACCGGGTCTACCGTGCGATCGATAAGGTGATCGACCTGATCGGTCCCCATCCCTGCATCTCGGGCTTCGACATCTTCTTCAAAGATGTTCTTGACACCGTGGTCGTTGACCAGGAGCTCAAGGGACAGGCCTTCGGTCAGCGGTTTTAGGACCGAACCGCGCCGCGGCGGGCGCGCCGCGGCTTCCTCCGATTCGAAGGGACCACGATGAACCTTCCCGAACTCGGGGTGGGATTGGTGTACTCATCCGCTCTGGAGCCGCTACTCAGCGAGAGGCCCGATCTCATCGATGTCCTCGAGATCGAGCCTCAAACCCTGTGGGCGGAGACGGTCGAGGGCGACGTCCCGTATCTGGCGCGGCCGGAAGTGGACGATCATCTCGCCTGCCTGCCCGGCCGCAAGCTGGTGCACAGCGTGGGTACGCCCGTGGGAGGCAGCGTGCGATCGCACGCCGCCCAGATCCCGCTGCTTCGCCGGAGCATCGAGACGCTCGCGGCTCCCTGGGCGAGTGAACACCTGAGCTTCAACCTCACGGACGATTTCTTCACGGGATTCTTCCTGCCGCCCCGGCAGACCGAGGCCGGTGTGCGCACCTACGTTTCCGCGATCGAACGGTTGCGCGACGGGTTGGGCGTTCCCCTGGCTATCGAGACGGGTGTCAACTATCTGCGGCCGCGCGCTGATGAGATTCCCGACGGGGAGTTTACGGCGGCGGTGGCGGCGGAGGCCGATTGCGGAATTCTGCTGGACCTCCACAACGTGTATGCAAACCAGCTCAACGGCCGGCAGACCATCGCGACGTTTCTGTCGCAGCTTCCAGTGGATCGGATCTGGGAAATCCACATCGCCGGCGGCTTCGAGTTGCGCGGATACTGGCTTGACGCCCACTCCGGAGCGATTCCCGAACCGTTATTGGCCATCAGCCGGGAAGTGGTTCCCATGCTTCCGAACCTGAAGGCGATCGTTTTCGAGGTTTTTGCCTCCTTTTTGCCGCACATCGGTCTCGATGCCGTGCGCGCCGAACTGGAGAAGTTGCGGGAGTTGTGGGCGCTTCGCCGCCCCAGGCCTCCGGCGCCGGGCATTCCCCATGCTCCGGCGCGCCCCCCTTGTCCGGCTGACAGCGTCACGCCGGCCGGCTGGGAGAACGCTCTGGGGCGCCTCGCGATCGGCCGCGGGCCCAGCGGCGAGTTCGAGTCGGCTCTGGCTCAGGACCCCGGCGTCGCCCTGGTTCGGGACCTGGTGAAAGAGTTCCGGGCCTCCATGGTGGTTCAAGTGTACCGGCTGACCTGCCGTTTGCTGATGCTGGCTTTGTCCCCGGATATCTTTCGGGCCATTCTCGAAGACTTCTGGTCGCAAACGCCGCCCAGACAGTTCGCCGCCAGCGAGGCGGAGGCATTTGGCGACTTTCTGGCGGCCAAGAACCTCCGCCTCCCGCAACTCCAGAGCATCCTGGCGCTCGAGCGCGCCACGGTTCGCACGCTGGTCGATGGCCGGTCCCGCGTGGTCCGCTTCACGGTGGAACCCTTGCCCATGCTGCGGGCCCTCGCCGAGGGCCGCCTGCTGGCGGAACCCGGCCGGGAGGGCGACTACGAGATCGAAGTCACTTCTGACGGGCCCGTCGTCATCTCGCCGCGCGGAGGAGCCGGGACGCGGGGGTAGCGAACACCGGCTCCGCGGTGTCGAGGGGCGTCCGGCCCTGCCCGCCGCTCATTGCGCGGCGGTCCTTCGAGCGCATACAATCGTGACAAACCACCATGCCTAAACTCGTTGTTACTTTCGGAGAAATCATGCTGCGGCTCGCGCCGCCCGAATTTGACCGCTTCCTCCAGCGGCCGGAATTCCAGGCGACCTGGGGCGGAGGTGAGGCCAACGTCGCCGTCGGCCTCGGCGGCCTCGGTATGCCCGTTCGCTATGTGACCGTGCTGCCGCCGTCCAACCCCCTGGTCGACGCCTTTATCGGTGAGCTGCGCCGCTTTAATGTTGATCCCGGATACGTCGTTCGCAAGCCGGGCCGGCTCGGCGTTTACTTCGTGGAGCGCGGTGCCAACCAGCGGCCGTCCAAGGTTGTCTACGACCGCGACTTCTCCTCGATCTCGCTCGCCAAGCCGGGCGACATCAACTGGGATGTGACCTTTGACGGCGCCAATTGGTTCCACGTCACAGGCATCACACCCGCCCTCAGCCAGGGAGCGGCGGATCTCGCGATCGAAGCTGCCCGCAAGGCCAAAGACAAGGGTCTGACCGTCTCCTGCGATCTCAACTATCGCAAGAAGCTGTGGAACTACGGAAAACAGGCCAAGGAGGTGATGGGCGAGTTGGTCAAGTACGTTGATGTGGCCATCGCCAATGAGGAGGACTGCCAGAAGGCGCTTGGCATCACAGTGGATGTGGACGTGGAGTCCGGGAAGCTCGAGGCGGCTCAATACCAAAAGCTGACCACCAAAGTTCTCGAGGCCTACCCCAACCTGAAGATGATCGCGATCACCCTGCGCGAGTCGATCAACGCATCGCGCAACGGTTGGTCCGCCTGCCTGAATGACCGGCAGGAGTTCCTGGTCAGCCAACGCTACGACATCACCGACATTGTGGACCGCGTAGGCGGCGGCGACAGCTTTGCCGCGGGTCTGATTTACGGTCTCGACAACTACGGCTCGCACCGCGAAGCGCTCGAGTTCGCGGTGGCGATGTCGTGCCTGAAGCATTCGATCTCCGGCGACTTCGCCCGCCTGACCCGTGACGACGTCCTGGCGCTGGTGAAGGGAGGCGGGTCGGGCCGCGTGCAAAGATAGATGGAGTTTTCGTTGGACGCGGGAAGCTTTTCGCCAACCGCAGTCATAAGGCGGCTCCCGGCAGGCTGGTGCCTGGCGGGAGCCCTTTTGTTTCCGGCGGCACGCGCGGCGGCGCCGCCTGCTATGCTGAGAGCAATCCCGTGAGCCGTCCGCTGGGTGCAGGCCGATGAAGAGACCCTCCGTCTGGATCGGAATCGCGTTCGCCGCCGCGGTGGTTGGCGTGCTCGTCTATTCGAGCCTGGGATTGCGCCGCCACAGCGTGGAGGTCTGCATGGCCTATGGCGGCCGCGAGGCCTGCCGCACGGCTGCGGCGGCCACGCCGGAACAAGCGCTGCGGGCGGCGTCCGATAACGCCTGCGCGCTGATCGCGAGGGGAATGACCGAATCCATGGCTTGCACCTCGCAGCAGCCGGTCCGGGTGACTTGGAAGGATGGCGGCCCAAGGTAGCTGGCCGGGCGCCGGCGGCCGCGGCGGTGAGGAAACCTGAGCAAGGAGGTTGGCGGAATGTCAATGAGGGGGATGCTGCGAACGGGCCTGTTGCTTGTTCCGGGAGTGTTGACGGCGGCCGGGGTTCCGGCCGAAACCCAGATTGCGGCCGCGGTCCAGGCTGCGCCGGAGGAGAAACGCGCCGCCGCCGGCGTGTTGGGCTATGACGCCGCGGGCAAGTTGGTGACGCTCCGCGAGGGCGCCAACGACCTGATCTGCCTCGCCGACAACCCCGGACGCGACGGCTTTGAAGTCGACTGCTATCACAAGGACCTCGAGCCCTACATGGCGCGGGGCAGGGAATTGGCCGCTCAGGGCGTCGGCGGGAAAGAGCGCAATGCGATCCGCTGGAAGGAGGTCGAGGAGGGCAAACTCAAGATGCCTCGCGAGCCTCGGACTCTGTACGTGCTGACCGGGAAAAGCTTCGACGCGGCCAGCGGAACCGTCATCGGGCCCTACCTGCGCTGGGTGATTTACACGCCCTTCGCGACGCCCGAGGACACCGGGCTGTCGACGAAACCGGGCCCGGGCGTGCCGTGGCTGATGTATCCCGGCACCGCGGGCGCGCACATCATGATCAGTCCGCCGAAGCCATAGCGGCGGGGCGGGACGGCGCTGAATTAGAAACCCGGCCGGGGCCGGTACCCGGGCCGGCCAAGCACGCGGTACTTTCTGCCGGTGTCCGGGGCAATCTCCACGGAAATCCGCCGGAACCCGGTGTTCGGGTTCTTGGCCGGATAGTACGTCACCGTGTACGAGTTGCCCAGCGACTCGCGAATCGACTCGAACGCCTCCACCTGCTTCTGCCAGGTCTTCGCGAAATATACCTGGCCCCCCGTGCGGGAGGAAATCCGGCGGAACACGGTGCTCGATATTTTGTCCTTGTTCACGTCGTTGGTGGAGATGACGTAAATGGGAATCCCCTCGTCTTCGGCGACGGCGCGAACGTCGTCCGGCGCAATCATGCTGGCGTTATCCGGTCCATTCGAAAACACGATGATCACTTTCCGTCCCGGGACGCGGGAAGCATCGCGAAGCGTGAGCAGAAGCGCATTGTACAGCGCCGCGTCGTCGCCGGCCACCGCCCGCCGCAGGCCGATGATCGCATCCGCGCGCTCGCGGGTGAGCTCCGCCGCCCGGGAGAGGTTGCGGCTGAACGTATACACAGCTACGGAGTCGGCGCGGTCCAGGCCGCGGATGAAATCGGCGATCGCGTCCGAAGCGTAGACAAAGCTTCGGTACATGTAGTTCGACGTGTCGAAGAGGATGAATACGTTGGTGCCGACAAAGGCATCGGAGCGCATGTCGACCGCGGGCCCCGCGGCCGCGGCCGGCCGCGGCGCCGGACCGGCGATGAGCGGCCGCGTGCTCCCGTCATCCAGTACCTCGAGCGGTGGTTGATTGCCCTCGGCGAACGTGGCGATCTTCTGGGGGATCCCATCTTCGAGGATGCGGAAATCCTCCGGTTTGAGCCCGTTCACATAGCGGCCTTTGTTATCGGTGACCGTGAAGCTGTGGACCACCATGTCCACATCGGCGCGGAACACGGGCCGTTCTCCCGGCACTTGCGCCGCCAACGGCGGAAGAATCCCCAGGGCCGCCGTGACCCCGGCGAGCATCGATGGCATCCGGCTCATCCTGTCCCTCTCCTTCTTCCTTCTTACTGTAACGCGGCTCGCTCGACGGATCCGGCGGCCCGGACGGCGTCCGCCCGCACCGCTTCACCCACCTCGCGCAGCGAGCGCAGGACAGCCGGCCAGTCCTCCAGGTGGGTGGCGAAGATCGTCTCCACGGTCCTCCGCGTCCATTCCGGCACCTGGAGATTCAACTGCGACGGCCGCAGGTAGAGCTCATCCGCCAGCGTGGCGAAGAAGATCAGATTCGACTCCCAACTTTCCGCCATGATCCGGCTGGAATAGCCCATCAGAGTGGGGAAAGTCCTGATGTGCAGGAGCTCGGGACGATAGGAGCTGGCCAGCTTGGGTTTCGGCGAACCAAAAGCGCGGGATACAGCCTCAGCGTTGACCCGGGCGGGATACTCGTTCGCCAGGCGCCGGATCTCGCGCGCCAGAGGATCTTCCAACCCCGCCTTGCCGGCGAGCGCGGATCCCAGCAGGAAGAGCTCCGAAGGCGTGAAGTGATCCAGCGCTCCCTGTAGATC
>CAYRPT010000141.1:5632-8126 GCA_964425895.1 uncultured Solibacteraceae bacterium
CGACCTCGGTAACTCGCGATGGGTTTGCCTGGACGGCAAGCGACTCCACGGCGAACCGCCGCATTTCCGGATCGAGGACGGCGGCGGCGACGGCGCTCCGGGCCACCCGAAGATGCAGCGCCACCCAATGCATCAACTGCGGCGAAACGTTCCACCAGCGCGGCACCTTCGCCGACAAGAGCATTTGGGGCACCAGGTCCGTCCAGATGAGGGCCTGCTCAGTGCCGGGAATCAGGAAATTCTGCTCCGCCTGGGCTAACGCGTAGGGAAGCCCCACCAAGGATCCCACCAACCGGCCGCCCGCGCTCGACGGCCAGCCTGTGCCATAAACCTCCGTCTCGCTCCAGGTCTGATTCGCGCCGGCGGTGCCGATGAAGTCGTGGCCGCGTACGAACAGCGGATTGGTGCGGAGCAACTGGGCGCCGGGAGGCGCGTAGTGGACGTAGTTGTAGCCGACCAGAGTGTCCCGTATCAGGGGCAACAAATCCGCGCGGAGCCCCCGCAGCTTGTCCGGCGACCCGAGAGCCTTCTGCACGCTCGCCCGGAGGTTCATCTTGCGCTGCTGGTCGAGATGACGCTCGGACCAGTAGCCGAACGACACGGCGTTCTTCTCGACGCTCGACAGCCCTTCCCGGAAGGATCCGAGGTCCTCGACACGGCTGGCGAGCCGATTGACGATCTCAGTCTAGATCTGTGCGCCGCGGGCGGCCGCCGCCGGGGGCGCCTGGGCGTTGGCGGCTCCGGCCGCCAGTTCGCCGAGGTAACGCTCGACGTCAAGGATGTCGTCGAGCGGCGCCAGACGCTGGGCTTCGAAGATGCGGCGGGCTTCGGCGACGACGCTGTGGTGAGTCTCGGCGTCCGCCGCCTCGGTCGCTCCCGAGACCAGAGCCAGCAGCCGGTCATGAGCACTGCTGGACGAGCCGACGGAAGCGAGGAGAAGTTGCGTCGCCTGCAGGACGTTCTCGAAAACCTCGCGCCGGTTGCCAATCTGCCGGAAGTGCCCGAGGATGCCGGCGAGGATTTCGTCGGCCTTCTCTTCCGGCAGGATCAGGTGGCGAACGCCGATCTGCCACAAGCCGACAAGCGCCTGCAGGGAGCCGGCCGCGTCGGCCCGAAGCATCCGGTCGCCGGTCTTGTCGAGCCCCTCGGCGGCGTCGAGATAGGCGAGGATGGTTTCATCCCGGAGTCTTCCCGTCTCCGCGAAGGCGGGATATTGGTCTCCGTATTGGAGCCACGACTGCGCCAGCCGATTCACCGTCGCCTCCTGGAGAGGCGTGGGCCGGATACGGTTGATGTCGGAGAGCGCCATGAAGATCTTGAGCGGCTCGTTGTCCACGGGCTTCCGGCACAGGGCGAACAACGCCTCAAGAACGTCGTCGGCCTCCTTCCAACTGCGTGCCCGCTGCCGCAACTTCTCGTCATAGATCTTGTGCGGGCTCTTCGCGAACAGCCCCGCCCAAACGGCCACGCTGCCCGGCAAGTGCGCCCGCCCGTCCGGCTCGATCCGCAGCCGCGTGGTCAACAGCATCAGGTCGGCGTTCGAACGGAACACGGGCCGCGCCGGGCCGGGGCTGGTCACCTTTCCGCGGATGGCCAGGTAAAAACGTTCCAGCCGCTTGCTTTCCGTCAGGTACTCGAGCGCGGGCCCGTCGATGCGCCGCAGGGCGTCGTAATAGCTGGCCAGCCACCCGTCATCCTTCATGACCAGCTTCTCGAAGAACTCGGCGCCGTTGTCCGGGCTGGCCCCCACCAGCTCCGTCCAGGTGGCTTTGGCCCGCTCACCCCCGGGAACCACGGCCTTCCCGTCCCGCAGTTCAAACAGGCCGCCGAAGAAATCCAGGACGTGGGCGAACGCCTTGAGAACTTCGAGCGAAGACCGCTTCCGCAACGCCTCGACTGCCGACCGGTCCATCTTCGACATCGCCAGGTACAAACGGCACAACGAGGGGTCGGCGAGATAGGCGTCAATGAAGGCGGGATACCGTTTCCGGTCTTTCTCGGTCAGCCAATACTCTTCGCTGTAGAGAAGGGGAAGCCGCGCCGGCCGGTAGTCATAGGAGAACGTCCGGTTCGTCCGCAGAGCCTGCTCGAGCTCGGCCAGGGGGAAACCCGAGTCAATCGTGAGGAAGGCTCGTGAGGCGTTCACGGTTTCAAGAATCACCTCGCTGCCGCAGGCGCCGCGCATCCGGTAGCCGAGAACCCGGAGGAGCTCGGCCGTTTCGGACGAATCGCACTGGGTGATCCGGATGAACTTATCGTCGCCGGCCAGCGTGTCAAGCTCTCGGGCCTGCGAGAGATACCGCACCAACAGCTTCATGTACTCGGTCGGCTGGAGCCCTTCGTAGCTGGCGGTGACCCGATAGCCGCTGGTAATCACGTTGCGGCCCAGCGCGGGCAGAATGTCATCCGGCTCCAGTTCTGGAGTGAAGGCGGCCATCCGGGCGACCGAGGCCAGCGGTCCTGGGATCTCGATGGATTGTCCGCCGGCCTGGCC
>CAYRPT010000142.1:0-1087 GCA_964425895.1 uncultured Solibacteraceae bacterium
CGCATCTGCTGATGCCGTTGTCGGTGGGACGCCCGAAGTCGGTGGCGGCCGTGGACGCGGCCCTGGGGTCGGAGGAGAAGGAGCTCGCAGTCTTCGCGCAGCGGGACGCCGGGGTGGATGTGCCCGGTCACGAGGACCTGTACACGTACGGAACCAAGGCGGTGGTGCGCAAGGTGGCGCGGCCCAACGAGAACACCATCGAACTGCTGGTCCTGGGCGTCGAGCGGCTCATGTTGCTCTCCACAGATCCGGCCGAGGACGGCCGGTATCTGACCGCCAAGGTGCGGATTTCACCACCCCCCTGCGAATTGACGGCCGAGACCGAGGCGCTCCAGCGCTCGGTGATCGAACTGGCGGGCAAAGTCATCGCCATGGCCCAGCCGCAGATGCAGATGGATTTGAGCCAGCTCGTGCCGGGCAAGGAAGACCCGATGAAGCTCTGCTTCCTGCTGGCTTCCATGATGGGGCTCGGTCTCGAGAAGGAGCAGGCGTTACTTGAGGCGCAGACCTGCACCGACGGCCTCCGACTGCTGCACAACTATCTGTCGCACGAGCTCCAGGTGCTTGAGCTGCGCACCAAGATCGCCGACGAAGCGCGCACCGAAATGAGCAAGGAGCAGCGCGAGTACCTGCTTCGCCAGCAGCTTCGCGCCATCCAGCAGGAGCTGGGCGAGAAGAATCCCGAGCAGGCCGACCTCGAGCTTCTTCGGGAGCGGCTGGACGAGACGGATCTGCCCGACGAGATCCGCAAGGAGGCCGAGCGCGAGCTCCGCCGCCTCGAGCGCCTGCCGTCGCAATCGCCCGATCATCACGTGCTCCGCACCTACCTCGAGCTCGTGCTGGAGCTTCCCTGGCGGGTGGCGACCGAGGACATCCTGGACATCCCGCGGGCGCGGCAGGTCCTGGACGAGGATCACTACGACCTCAAAGAGGTGAAGGAGCGGATCCTCGAACACCTTGGCGTCCTGAAGATGAACCCCGGGGCCAAGGCGCCCATCCTGTGCTTCGTCGGGCCGCCGGGCACGGGCAAGACGTCGCTTGGCCAGTCGATCGCGCGCGCCCTGGGGCGCAAGTTCGAGCGCTTCTC
>CAYRPT010000142.1:1097-8091 GCA_964425895.1 uncultured Solibacteraceae bacterium
CTCGCTCGGAGGCATGCACGATGAGGCCGAACTGCGGGGGCACCGGCGGACTTACATCGGCGCCATGCCGGGCCGGCTGATTCAGGCCATCCGCCGGGCCGGAGCCAACAACCCGGTGCTGATGCTCGACGAGGTCGATAAGCTCGGGCGCGATTTCCGGGGCGATCCCGCCTCCGCGCTCCTCGAGGTGCTCGATCCGGAGCAGAACAACACCTTCCGGGACAACTATCTCGACCTGCCGTTCGACCTGTCGAAGGTAATGTTCATCACCACGGCCAACACGCTCGACACGATTCCTCAGCCTCTGCTCGACCGGATGGAGGTGTTGCGGCTGGCAGGTTACACCGAGCAGGAGAAGATCCAGATCGCGCGGCGCTACCTGATCCCGCGACAGCTCAGGGAGACCGGCCTGACGGACGAACGGTGTGTCATTCCCGAGGAAACGCTCTCGGCGGTGATCGCCAGTTACACGCGGGAAGCCGGGTTGCGGCGGCTCGAACGGGCCATCGGCCGCTTGTGCCGCAAGGCGGCGCTGCTGTTCGCCGAAGGCCGCGAGGAACCCGTGATGGTGCAGCCGGATGATCTGGCCGAGTTCCTGGGGCCGCCGCCGTTTATGCCCGAGCAGGCTCGCAAGGACATGCCCCCTGGCGTGGCGACCGGCCTGGCTTGGACACCGGTGGGCGGCGAGGTGCTCTACATCGAGGCCGCACTGCTGCCGGAAGGGAAGGGTCTGACGCTCACCGGGCAGTTGGGCGAAGTGATGAAGGAGTCGGTGCAAGCGGCCCAAAGCTGGATCCGCGCCCACAGCGATCTGCTGGGAATGAACGTGGAGTTGTTCACCAAGAACGGCGTGCACTTGCACGTACCCGCCGGGGCCACTCCCAAAGACGGTCCGTCGGCCGGCATCACGGCCGCCGTGGCGCTGGCGTCGCTCTATTCGGGGCTCCCGGTGCGCAAGGACACGGCGATGACGGGCGAGATTACGCTCACGGGCCTGGTGCTGCCCATCGGAGGAGTCAAGGAGAAGGTGCTGGCGGCGCGGCGCGCGGGCCTCGGGCGCGTTATTCTGCCGAAGCCAAATGAAAAGGACCTGCGCGACCTCCCCGAGGAGGTGCGCCAGAACATGCAGTTCGTCTTCGTGGACCGCATCGACGACGTTCTCGAAAACACGATCCCGGCCTTGGCGGAGCGCCTTTCCGCCCATGCCCAGTAGCCGGCAGGCCTTACGCCCTGAATCCTTACCGTGGTCCGCCCGGCGGCCGGCCGCTCGTGATCAGGGAGCGCCTTCGGCGGGGCTGGCCGTCTATCGGTCTGGTTTGGCCCCGCGTCCTGGATCCGCCCCCGCGGGCGCTTGTGCGAGCGCGTCTTCGAGCGCTTGCTTCAGAACCCTATCCTCGGGGTCCCGCCTCAGCGCATCCCGTAGCTCGGCGATACCCTCGCTCCATCGGCCCAACCGCAACAGGGCGGCCCCAAAGTTGATACGGAATCCGACGTGCGAGGGGTCGAGCGCGACGGCTTGGCGATACTTTGCAAGCGCCTCGCGGAGTTGGCCGCGCTTTTCGAGCGCCGCACCCTCATTGTTCAGGCTCAGGGCGATCATCGCGTTCTGGCTCAGCGTGTCTCGTTCGCGGATCAGTTCGGCCAGCTCCTTTCTGATACTGGCCGCTCGTTCCGATTGGCCGTCCCGGCGGAGAGCCAGTTGCAGGCTGTTCAGCGTGGACTGGTTATGCGGGTCGAGCCGGTAGGCGGCCTCCAGGTGTTGGACGGCCTCCGTCACTTTGCCGTCGTCGAGGTATTCAGCGCCCAGCCGGTATTGCGAGACGGCGTTTTCCGGGTCGGCGTCTACCGATCGCTGAAAGGCCGCGAGCGCCCCCGCATCGTCGAGGAGCGTCTTGCGAGTCTGCCCCAGATCCGACCAAGCCTCGGCGAAATCGGGCCGAAGCCTAACCGCCGCGGTAAGCTCCGCCGCAGCTCTCTCGGCTTGGTTTTCCTGGGTGTAGATCTTGGCCCTCAGATAGTGCGGGAAGGCGGCCTCCTCGTCGTCCCCGAGGATCTTGAGGGCCCGATCCAGATGGCTCGCGGCGGCGGCAAGCTCGCCTGCTTCAACGAGAATCAGGCCGAGGCTGACGCGGGCGGGCGCCAGCTCCGGATCGAGGTTGGCGGCTGTCTCGAATTCCGCGCGCGCTCGCCTGGCATCTCCGGAACGGTTGTAGGCGTCGCCAAGCGCGGTATGCGCGTCCGCGGAGCGCGGGAGCAGCCGCACCGCCTCCTCGAGGTGGACGATGGCTTGGGACTGCTTGCCCTCTTCAGCCAGGATGCTCCCCAGCAGCAACCGCGCATCGGCGTCTCTGGGATTGGTCTTGATGATACTGTGCAGGACGCCGACCGCCTCCTCCCGGCGTCCTTGCAGCAGAAGATCCCAGGCGGCCTCGACGGGAGGACGCTGCCCCATCGAGAGCATGGCGAAAGTCAACAGAGCCGCGAATCGCATTCTCATCAGAACTTCCGCGTGCTGGTGATGCCGGCGCCTTCGGTGACGTGAATGAGCTGGTCGGCCGCAACGCCGTCCAACTTCTCCACTTGCCCCGCCGGCCACCGGATCTCGACGTCCGCCGCCGTCTCCGATCCAAGGCCGAAATGCAGCCGGCTATCGTTCACCGACAGATAAGACGATTGGCTGAGCAGCGCCTGAGTTTGAACGCGCCCGCCGTAGCGAACCGTTACCCGGGCCCCGATCGCGCTGCGGTTTGACTCGACGCCCGTCAGCTTGATCTTGATCCAATGGTTGTCGCCGCGAACGTCGTTCCGCAACAGGGACGGCGTCTCATTCTGATTGACAATCAGGATATCGATATCGCCGTCGTTGTCGAAGTCGCCGAAAGCGCAGCCGCGGCTGGAATGGGCCGCCTCGACGCCCGGTCCGGCTTCTCCCAGTAGTTCCTCGAATCTACCGCCGCCGAGGTTACGGAAGATCACCCGCGGGGTCCGGTACGGCATGTCGGGGAGTTTCTTCTCAGCCTCCGGATAGATGCTGCCGGTCACCCAGAAGATATCCGGGTGGCCGTCGTTGTCGAGGTCCATGATGCCCGCGCCCCAGCTCACGAATCGCGTTTCGACCGCCAGTCCTGACCGGATCGTCACGTCCTGGAATTCGCCCTCGCCGATGCCCACGTACACCGCGGGCGTGTCGTCCCGGAAGTGCATCTTGATAATGTCCAGCCGGCCGTCGAGGTTGAGATCGCCGACGCCAAGACCCATCCCGGCCTGGAGCATCCCGTCTTCACTCAGCGCGACGCCCCTTTCGAGGCCCCGTTCCGTGAAGGTCCCGTCGCGGTTGTTCAGGAACAACAGGCTGGGCGTCGAGTCACAGGCCACGTAGATATCCGTCCAGCCATCGTCGTCGAAATCCGCCGCCGCGACGGTCAACCCGTATCCCCCTTCCACCTTGCGGATGCCCGCGGCCGAGGTGACGTCAGTGAACGTGCCGTCGCCGTTGTTGCGATACAGGGAATGAGAGCCATAGGGGAGGCCCTGCGGTCCGCAGTTCACGGGCACACCGTAGTAGGTGCAGGCTCCCGCCTGGTCGGGCCGGGGTATGGCGTCCATGTCGAAGTCGACGTAGTTCGCGACAAACAGATCCAGGTTGCCATCCCGATCATAGTCGAGGAAGGCGCAGCCGGAACCCCAGCGCGGCTTGTCGTTGAGCAGCCCCGCTTCGCGGGTGACTTCGGTGAAGGTGCCATCGCCGTTGTTGCGATAGAGCACGTTCTGGCCCCAGCAGGTAATGAACAGATCCTCAAACCCGTCGTTGTTATAGTCCCCCACGGTCACGCCATAAGCGTATCCGGTACGAAACAGCCCGGCCTGCTTGGTGACGTCGGTAAAGGTGCCGTCACGATTGTTCTTGTAGAGACGATTGGACGCGGTTGGCGACGGATCGCCGAATCGCGAGCCCGAGAGGACAAGAATGTCCAGCCAGCCGTCATTGTCGTAGTCGAAAAAAGCGGCCCCGCAGCACATCGTCTCGATGATGTAGTCGGTGCGATCGAGATGGCCGCCGACCACTTCGCCATCGAGTCCGGCGTCCCGCGCGACGTCGGTGAAGCGGGCGTGAAAAGGAAGACCCGAAGGCTTACCGCGAGGCGCCGGCTTGACGCCGCGGGAAGCCATGCCCTGGCCCGGGGCGGCCGACTGTTGTCCGAACAGCCGCATGGCGGGCGCTCCAAGCAGAGTGAACAGCTCACGGCGGGTGCAGCGGGGCATCTAGATACGAGTATAGAAAGCCTGCTATCAGCCCGTGGCAGAAGTCGGTACCGGCTTGTCAGGATGTCTGTAAGCTCTTGATTTGCCGTTCGGTGGGATCGACTTCGAGACTTCTACCCCGGGGTCCTCGGGAAGGAGGACTTGAGTCCGTCCACCGCCAGGAACTGCCCCGGAAAAAGCCGCCGGTGACAGGCCCAACCGCCTGTCACCGGCTGGCTGACAGCCAGTGGTTAGAAGATGAGCTTCATACCAAGCTCGAGCTGGCGGCCGCTGACGCCCCCCAACTGCATGGTTTGGGGACCAAACGTGGCGGCGGGAGAACCTTGGTACAAGGCCTTTCCGAACGTTCCGCTGGCGACGTTCAAATCCGGGTTGCCGAGGTTCAAATGGTTGGTCGCATTGTAGGCCGCCATCTTGAGCTCGGCTTTGAGCCGCTCTGTGATGCTGAAAGTCTTCGCGAGGGTCGCATCCAACACCCAGTAGTCCGGCCCGGTCAGATTGTCGAACTGCATGGGATTCGACCGGATCACGTAAGTGCCGGAAGGTATCTGTGAAAACACGGAGGCGTTGAACCACTGCCCGGGCGTCGGGTTGTCGACGGTCGGGTCGCCGCCGTTGTAATTCATCTTGCCGAACCGGAGAATGGCGCCGGAGAAGTACGTGAACAAGCCGGTGACCTTCCGGCCTCCGACGAAGGCATCGGCCCACCGGGGGATCGTGTCCAGGTAGGCGCGTCCTTGCCCCATCGGCAGTTCCCAACTGCCCGCCGAGGTGACGCGGTGCCGCGGCTGGTTGCTGTTCAGGTAGTGCAGGTTGTTGACGTACTCGTCGAGTTCGTTATGGAACGCCTCGGTCTTTTCGCGGATATACACATACGCAAACAGGAAGTTCCAGCCTCTGCTGAACGCCTTCTGAGCCTTCAGCTCGAGGGAGTGGTACCGCTCGGACGCTCCCAAAGTGCCGACCTCGTAGAGACCTCCGTAGTGAGGATACGGCACCAGCAAGGATGAGAGCGTGACGGTCTGCTGGTTTCGCGACGGACCGGGGAACAGCTCCGGCGTCAGGTATTGGTAGAACGGATTCGGAACCTTCACGTTGATCGCGTTCTGCTGCTGTTCCGCGAGCCGGGGGTCAATCCGGTTGAGGTTCATCCGAGTGTAATGCTGGTTCCCGATGTTATACAGCCAGGTTGCCGACACGACGATCTCGCTGGGCAACTGGTGCTGGAAGTTGATATTGATGCGGTCGTTCACCGCTTTTTCTTTGTCGCGCGGATACCAGAGCAGAGGAGCGCCTCCCCGGCCGAGGTTTGACCCGTAGCCCTTGCCGATGATCGGGAGTAGTGGGTTCACGTTTCTCGGATAGGGCTCGGAGATCCGCTGTTGCGGAATGCCTTCGAGGAGATCCGCCGTGTTCTGGTAGCCTTTCATTCCGAAAAAGGGCGGCTCCAGGAAGCTCACCGTTTCGAATCCCGAGACCGGCGCCTGGCTCAGGGTCATCTCCGTGGGTACGACGTAGCGCGCATAGCCGACGCGAAGGGCTGTTCTGTCGGAAATACGTATGGCGATCCCGGCGCGGGGGGCCAGCGCCAGCTTCGGAGCGTCCCACATGCCCGGATTGCTGTCGCTGGTCCACAGCCACTGGCCGTTCCATTTAAAGAAGCCGTTGCCGACGAGGGCGAGAGCTTCCGGCGGCATCTGTGGAGGATTCGACTGCATTTCCGGAACAGCCTGCGACAAATCGAGACCCCGTGAGAAGTTATGCTCGGGATCGCGCCACGCTGTCTCGTACTCGTTGCGCAGCCCGAGGTTGACCGTAAGCCACCGGTTGACCTTCCAGTCGTCCTGGATGAACATGCCCCAGAACTCGTCGTGCGGGTCCGGAGCCGGTCCGCCGATCATCTGCGACGACCCGTCGAGGGCGCCGAGGAGGAACGCCGCGAATCCATCGCCGTTATGCTTGACATCCGGGCTGACGAAGGTCTCGGCGGTGAGCGACGCGGGGAAGAGGAAATTCGAGGTGTTCCCAACGAAAGTGGCGCCGTACCTCCGGCGGTGTTCCAGACCGGCTTTCACGTAGTGCGAGCCCTTCTGCTTCGAGATCTTCGCGTTGAAGTCCATTCCCTTCGGCTTCTGGTTCCAGTAGAAACCGCGCCCGCCAAATCCTCGTCCTCCGATCGTGAGTTGGGGGAAGTAGACGGGAATGTCCGTGGAAGCTTCCTGGTACGGCTTGTACCAGGGGTTTCCGGGCCAGAGCGCTTCCCAGCCCCCGGGTCCCAACTCCTCGGAAACGTAAGCATCGACGACGTTATGCCAGCCGCCATGGAAGTTCATCACCGTGCTCGGGTTGACGGTCCACACGGCATCCGCGGAAACCTGATTGGCCTCCCGCAGGGTGCCAGTGGGCACAAACAACCGGGAGTTGTTCGGCGTCGGGTTGTCTTCAAGATTGTCGGTGTGGTACCGGCCGACGCGGCCGAAAACTTTCCAGTTGTCGTTGACGTTGTAGTCCACGCGGTCCAAGAAATTGTAGTAATCCCAGGTTCGTGTATAGCGTTTGTTGAAGTTGTTCTGCCCGGTAATGTTGATCCCTGGATTGTTGGGATCCCAGAACTCCGGGAGAAGGGAGCTCGCGAACGGATCGAAGGAACTCTGGGGAACGCGATTGCCCGCGAACGGCATGCGCGAGATCGCTCCCGTCACCGGATCAAGTTCGGTGCTCCATGGGTCGT
>CAYRPT010000143.1:0-8068 GCA_964425895.1 uncultured Solibacteraceae bacterium
GCAGATGGGACCGGATGAGCGTGCGCAGCGCCTGCGGATCCTTGAGCTCGCCCCGGCCAGCCTCCACGCGGATGCGGTCCAGGATCTCGGTGGTTGTCTTCACGCCGATATCGGCGGTGATCAGCGTGTACTCGAGCTCCTCGAGCAGTTCCTCGTCGATCTGTTTACGGCCGGCGAAGATGTCCTCGAGCCGGGCCGTGAGGCCCTGGCGTGTCTTCTGGACGCCGCGTTTGAGGCGCTCGAAGAGCGATGTTGGCGGCTCCTCCGAGCCGAAGAGTGTTTGAATCATGAGAAAAAGCCTCGGGCGACACTCCCTCGCGGCCGCCCGGCCGCGCTGGTCTCGGGGCCCGACATGTATTAGGATACCGCCATGAGTCACGCGTCCCGCCGCAACTTCCTTCGGTCCGCGCCCGCCCTGGCCGCGCTGCCGGGCGCGGCGGCCGCCCAACCCGCCCCGGCGTCGCTCCGGCAGAGCCCGTTCCGGCCGGGCGGCGCCCCGCGCCGCCTCTCCGAAAACCTGTTTGTGTTCGAAGACACCTGCAACGTGTACCTGGTCCGCCGAGGCGAGAAGGCACTGCTGATCGACTTCGGCTCCGGCGCCATTCTGGACCATCTCGGGGGGCTCGGTGTGCGGCGCGTCGACTGGCTGCTCCACACCCACCATCACCGGGACCAGTGCCAGGGGGATGTGCGCGCCGCCGCCCAAGGCATTCGGATCGCCGTTCCCGCCCACGAACGCCACCTGTTCGAGGACGCGGAAAACTTCTGGCGCAACCGCCGGGTCTTTCACCTCTATTACGTGCGGAACGACTTCCACACGCTCACGCGGAGCGTGCCGGTGGCCCGGTCGCTCGAAGACTACACTACGTTCACCTGGGAGGGCATCGACTTTCAGGTTCAGCCCAGCCCCGGGCACACCTTGGGGTCGGTGACGTTGCTGGCCAGCATTGACGGGCAACCGGTGGCCTTTACCGGCGACCTGCTCTACGCCCCCGGCAAGATCCTGAACCTTTACGACACGCAGGTGAATTACGGCGGCGCGGAAGGAATCGACCTGGCCGTCTATTCGCTGGCCCGGCTCCGGGAACGCCGGCCGGCTTTGCTGCTCCCATCCCACGGCCAGCCCATTGCCGACCCCGACACCGCGCTGCGGGACACCGGCCGGCGGCTGACGGACTACTACAAGTTCCAGACCGGTAACGACACGACGGAGGAGGCTCGGGCGTATGCCGTGAGTCCCCACCTGGTGGCTCACTACCAGACGACCTCGTCGTTCTACGCGATCGTGAGCGACAGCGGCAAGGCGATGCTGATCGACTACGGCTCCGCTTCGGGGCTGGTGTTCAGCAACTTCGAGCGGGCCACCGCTCCGGCGCAGCGGATTCGGTTTGTCGAGCACAATCTGGCCGCGCTGCGGCGGGATTACAACGTCCGATCCATCGACGTGGCCATGCCGAGCCACATGCACGACGACCATCTCAACGGCTTCCCCTATTTGCAGGGACACGAGAAGACGCGGATCTGGTGCTACGAGAACATGACCGATATCTTCGAAAATCCGCGCGGATACAATCTCGGGTGCATCCTCGGCGAACCATTTCGTGTGGACCGCACTTTCCGGCACGGCGAGCGGTTCCGCTGGGAGGAATTCGAGTTCGAGGTGACCCACTCGCCGGGTCATACCGAATACCAGATGGCGTTGTTTGTCACCCTCGACGGCAAGCGGGTGGCCTTCACGGGCGATGCGTTTTTCCCGCCGCGCGAACCCGGCATTCTCCGCCACAACCTGATCTTCCGGAACCACGTCGAGAATGACAGCCACCTCAAATCGATCCGGAACCTGATCGAGCATGAACCTGAGCTAATCGCTCCGGGGCATGGCAAGCCGTTCGCCGTGGACCGCGAGCTGATGGAGGCGACGCTGGGGAAGCTCCAACGCCAGCAACAGTGGTTCTTCGATCTTCTGCCGGATGAGGAAACCGACTTTGGATTGAATCCCTCGTGGGTGAGCATCTATCCTTACCAGGCGGTTGTTCAGCCGGGCGGCGAGCTGCGGCTCGAGATCCGCGCCCGGAACTACTACGCCACGCCCATGAAGCTGGAAGTGGCGCTGGTGACGCCGGCTGAGTGGACCGTTGCGCCGGATGTGGCGCGCTTCGAAGTGGCGCCCCGATCGACGGGCGTACAGGCGGTGCGGCTGGGCGTACCCGCGGGCTGGCGGATGCCGGGGCCGCGTTTTGCCATCGCCGCCGACGTGATGCGCAACGGGAAGTACCTCGGGCAGGTGACCGAAGCGGTGGTGGAGGTGGCGGTGTAGGGGCGCGGCGGCGTCTGACAGGATGAGACCGGAGTTACGCGCTTTCCCGGCGCGATCGTGCGCCACGGCGCGAGGGCTGATCCCGCAGGGCGGCGTCGAGGATGCGCCTCGGGCGCCGCACCGGCTCAGACCAGATCGATCCGGAAGATCCAGCCCGACGTGGGGCTGTCGTTATTCGGCCAGCCGGGGTGGATACCCGCATCGCAACTGATGAGCTTTCCGCCGTAAACAGCCAGGCCGTGGGGATCACTTGAGCCCGGCAGGAACTCGATGATCTCGAGAACTCGTCCGGTCGCAAGATCGTGGCGAACAAGACCCGGCCTGTAGTCCTTATACCCGGGGCTGTTATTGCCGATGACCTGCAACATGGTCCCGTCCTGAATGGCAATCCCGTGGTAGCGGATCCAGTTGGGGTGCGACTGGTAGAAGGGGATCATGTATTCGGGCTGCCAGGTCACGGGATCGACACGCAGGTTTCCGCGAAGCCGCAGCGACGAGATCCAGAGTTTTTCTTCATGCCATAAGCCGCCGTGCGAGCCGCCGCCATCTCCCCCCGGGGGGCCCAGCGGGATCTGCCGGTGGCTGATCAGCCTGGAGTTCATATCCACCTGGAACACGCCCTGCGGAGGGGCGTTGGCGATCATCCAGACATAGCCGCCGCCCACCGCCATGCCACTGGTGTTGCGCGACGGCGTTTTCACTGTCTTGAGCAGTTTGCCGTTCCAGTCGACCAGCCAGGCGCATTCCTCCAGCGATTCCGGCTGGGGCAGGCTGTAGGCCTTCGCTTGCGCGCCGGACAGTTTCTGTTCGCCGATCCACAGGCCCTCGGGGGTGGCGGCAATCGCGTTGGGGAATCCCTCCGGCGCCTGGAAAAGCTTCGTTGTCTTCGCTTTTCGCACCGGGAGTTTCGCCCCTCCCTGCGCGAAGGACCTGCGGCCGTGGTTCAGAGCCAAGCCGGCGCCGATACCTACGGCGAGGAATTCACGTTTCGTCATAGACCCTCCATAGCCCTGACGCGGTTCCGTCCTGATCGTCGAATCTGCGAAGCGTTCCCCTGCACGAACGAACGAGCGGCATGGCGTTTGGATCAGCTTACCGCAAACGATGCGTTTTGGAGACCACGGCACGCCCGGCCGCTCCGCCGCGAGCCGAGCCGCCGGTCCCGACAAAACCCGCCTTCGGTGGGACTCGCGACGCCGCGGATTGACGGCGAGTTCCCCGCGCACAGCGGCCAGGCCGCGGGTCGACGCTCGCGCCGGCTACTCCGGCACGTTACGCAAAGTCCCGTCCTCGGTTATGTGGGGGTACGGGCCTCTCTCCCAGATGCGGAAACTGACCACCGGGAAATCGAATTCCGGAGTCGGCTCAAAGTAGCCGGGGTATCGCAGGTGCTCCTTAATGACGTCGTCGTTGAGTGTGACGCCCAAGCCGGGGGCCTCCGGCACTTCAATGAAACCCTGATTGACGATGGGCTTGGGTACGCCCGTCACCAGATCGTCCCACCAGGGAATGTCCACGGCGTGGTTCTCCATCGCTACGAACTCATCAATGGTGGCGATCATGTGGACCGATGCGAGGCAGCCCACCGGCGACCCGGCAAAGTGAACAGCCGTCGGAATTCCGTAGGTGGAAGCATAGTCGGCGATTCGCTTCGTTTCGCGGAGCGCGCCTGAGGTCAGCGGGTCAGGGTGGACAATGTCCACGGCGCGGTTCTCGATGAAACTACGAAAGCCCTCCTCGAGGCCAAAGAGGCTTTCGCCGGTGGCCAGCGGCGTGGCAGTTGCTTCTTTGATTTCCTTGTACGCCCGCCAGTTCAAGGGTGCCGCGCCGACGTTCAGTGTACCCACCTGGAGGATATCCTCGGCCCAAGCCAACCGGTAGGGCTCGAATGCGCGGGCATAACGGATGGAGTCGGAAACATCGAGGCGGCCGAAATGGTCGGCGGCCAGAGGCATGTCGCTGCCGATGGCCTCTCGTACAGCGGCGATGTAGTCGCAGAGAAGGGCCAGACCCTTCTCGGTAGCCACTCCGCGCGAATCCACGGCGCCGGGAATGTCCCCAACGAGTTGCGTGGTCTGCATGTCCATCTTGAAGTAAGTGAAGCCGCGGTCTTTACGTTCCTTCATCCGTCTGGCGTAGACCTTGGGGTCCTTGGAAGGCGTGGTGTCGCAGTAGATTCGAATGCGGTCCCTTCGCTTGCTTCCCACCAGGCGATAGGCCGGGACGCCGTACACCTTGCCCGCAATGTCGTGCAAGGCCATGTCGATGGCGCTGTATCCACCGCCCAGCCGGCCATGCCCGGCATAGGGTTTCAGGACGGAAAGGATACCCTCGATATCCAGCGGATTCCTGCCGGTGATATGCGGCTTCAGCACCAGTGCCTGACCTTTCACACCGCCATCGCGGACCTCCCCCAGGCCGTACACGTCCTGGTTCGTGTCGATCCGAATGATCGGATAGTCGAAATTCGAGGCGACCGTGCACGCACGGATATCAGTGATCTTGAGCTGGCTGGGGGCCGAATTCCGGTTTACATCCGTTCGACCTCGCGACTGCGCGGAAGCGGGTTCCGAAAGCGATAGCGCCGACGCGAAAACGCCGGCGCCGGCCGTCCGGCTAAACATCTGACGGCGGCTCATGTTGTTATGACTGGCGGTGTTGCTCATGGGGTTAGCTCCAAGGAAATCACAACAGATCCTATCGCAGGCTCGCGAAGCCCGTCACGGGCAGGAGAGGGGGAAGCGACGATGATTGCAGGGCTTCTCTCCAGGGAACATTTGTGAATGTTCCCTTTTATCAACGATGTGCGGCCTCTGCGCCGGAGGCGCCCAGCCGCGCGGTTAGCGCTCAAAACCCGTCCGTCCGGGAGGCTTTCCGTGCGATCCATTTCATGATGTGCTGCGCCACCATGACGATCTCGCCCCGCTGATTGGTGGCTTCGATCCGGGCCACCGACCGGGCGCGTTCGTGATCGAGTTGCTCAACGGTGTATCTGATGGTCACGGTATCACCCCGCATTACGGCTCTCAGGAACCGCACGCGGTCGTAGCCCAGGCTGACGGCATGATACCGGTCGCCCCTTTCGAGCGATCTCGCGGAGACCATCGACGAGGCGGTCGAGCTCAGCGCCAGCGTGAGTACCCCGTGAGCAATTCGGCCGCCGAAGACCGTTTTCTTCATGAACTCTTCGTTGATGTGGTTGACAAAGAAATCCCCGGTGATGCCGGCGAACTGGTAAACGTCGCTTTCACTGACCGTTTTGCTGAAGTGGAATGTCTCTCCGACTTGAACTCCGAACTGGACCATGCCGTGCTGTCAGCTTATGCCGCCGCCGTGGAGCGAGTCAACGCATGGATGGCGTAGTCCCCCAGTTTGGCGCGGTCCGTTGAACGATGTCTTACGTTACGATTGCTTGCTGAGGAGGCATTTCTATGGCAGCGACTCGCCGGCAGTTTCTGGAAGGAACGCTCGCTCTGGCCGGGAGCCCCCTGGGCGCACAGCAAAGATACGCGCCACGCATAGTCTGCAACACATACTATTGGGTCCAGTTATTCTCGACTCCGTATCGGTACATTTCATCGAGGCCGGATCCGCTGAAAGTTCCCCCGGAGGCCAGGCCGGTCCAGCAGGGTCCGGCTGGCGGGACGGAGTGGACGGACGTGCAATGGCACATCGTGTGCTCAGACATGCAATATGCCAGGTACAGGCGGATGGAGCTGATATCCGGAACGCTGATGAGCAAGCCGATTGGGGACATATTGACGTTCCTGGACCAGTACAGCCTGGTCGTCAACCATATCTGGCACAGCGGGCGTCTTTACCCAAACGACGTTGCGGACAAGACCATCGCCAGGACGATTGAAGTGCTGGACCGGAGCGAGCCTCTGAAGTCCCCGGAGTTCTTCTTCGATCCGTTCGGTGACAAGGGCCCGCTGTCAGACGGGGAAGCGCGGAGTCAGAATCGCGGCTTGGATCGTATCGGGCGGGAGGTGAAGGATCGCGGCATGAAGCTTTGCGTTCACAACCACGAGGGTCCGATGCGGTATGGGGCCAAGGAATGGCGGGGCGTCGTTGAGAACACGGACCCGGCGCTGGTCTGGATGTGCCTCGATCTGGATTGGGCGTGGCAGGCCGGAACGGACCCCTTTCCTCTACTTTACGAGGCCGGCGACAAGGGCCGTCTGGGCGCGATCCACATGCGCACGCAACACAACAAGATCACGGACCAGACTATGGAGGACGGCGGTGACATCGACTTCTACAAGGTCGCGGATTACCTGAGGAAGATCCGATTTGATGGTGCCCTGGTTGAGGAAACGGAGTGGATGGCAGAAACCAAGGTGACCCGGGCGCCGCGCGAGAACAAGAGGCTGGCGCGGATCTGGTGCGAGAAGGTTTTCGGGGTCTCGGCGAACGAGTAGCGTGAACTCGGAGCGGAGACGGACTCCCCTGCGGATCGTGGCTGCGCGTGGCTGTCGAGGACGCTCCGGACAGGCAGCGGCGGCGCCATCGTCAGCGCTGTCCTTCCTGAATCCCAGGCCCGGCAGACGACTGGAACGCTGCTACAATCGGATTCAAACCATATGGATACAGCTCTCGGGTTGCATCGGTTCCATTTCGCATTCACGATTACGTTCCACTACATCTTTGCGCAACTGACGATGGGCCTCGCTTTGCTTATCGTCATCCTCAAGACCATGGCGCGCCGCACCGGCGATGAGCACTACGACCGGGCGGCGAAGTTCTGGGGCCGGATTTTCGGCATCAACTTCGTGGCCGGGGTGGTGACGGGGATTCCCATGGAATTTCAGTTCGGCACCAACTGGTCGCGCTTCTCCGAGGCCGCGGGGGGGGTGATCGGGCACACGCTGGCGATGGAAGGCGTATATGCCTTCTTTCTCGAATCCACCTTCCTTGGCCTTTTCCTATACGGTGAGAAGTTTCTCGGAAAGACCGGACACTACGTCACCGCGATACTCGTGTGGTTGGGCTCATGGGTCTCCGGCTACTTCATCATCGCCACCGGCGCCTGGATGCAGCATCCTTCGGGGTATCGCCTGGGCCCGAACGGCGAGATTCTGCTAGATAGCATCTGGGGTCTGCTGCTGAATCCGTGGATCTTCTGGATGTATCCCCACAACATGCTGGGTACGGTAGTGACCGGATCTTTTGTCCTCGCGGGGGTCGGCGCTTTTTACCTACTGATGAACCAGCACCAGCGTTACGGGGAGATGTTTCTCAAAGTAGGCATACCGGCGGGCTTCCTGGCGAGCGTGCTGATGCTGTTTCCAACGGGTGACGGCCAGGGCAAGATGGTCGCCCAGCATCAGCCCGCGACACTGGCCGCGATGGAGGGTCTGTTCGAGACCCGGGAAGGGGCGCCGATGCACATTCTCGGGCAGCCGGATGTCGAAAAGCGGCGCATGGACAATCCGCTGACCATTCCCAAGATGCTCAGCTTCATCACCTACCAGCGCTGGGACGCGGAGTTAAAAGGGCTGGACGCCTACCCGCGAGACCTCTGGCCGGATCACATCCCGCTCTTGTACTACTCGTTCCACGTGATGGTCGGCTTGGGGACGATCTTCATTGCCGCTTACGGCCTGAGCCTGCTGCTGCTCCGGAAGGGCAGACTGTTCCAATGGAAGCCGGTGCTTTGGGGGATTCTGCTGCTGACTCCGTTCCCGTTTGTGGCGAACACGGCCGGCTGGATGACGGCCGAGCTGGGGCGGCAGCCGTGGATCATTCATG
>CAYRPT010000144.1:0-8064 GCA_964425895.1 uncultured Solibacteraceae bacterium
CAACAAGGACAAGTTCCTCAACCCACTGCCGATGTTTCACTCCTTCGGCCTGACCACCGCCGTGCTCACGCCGCTGCTCACCGGAGCACGAGTCTGGCTGTATCCCTCACCGCTGCACTACCGCGCCATCCCCGAGGTCGCCTATGACCGGAACTGCACGATCCTGTTTGGCACACCCGCCTTTCTGGCGCGCTACGGCCAGGCGGCCCACCCGTACGATTTCTACCGGATCCGCTACGTCATCTCGGGCGCCGAGCGCCTCTCCGACGAGGTGCGGCAGCTCTGGCTCGACAGGTTCGGGCTCCGGATCATCGAAGGGTACGGCGCCACCGAGTGCTCGCCAGTGATCTCTGCGAATACGCCGTACGCCTCGCGGCCCGGCACCGTCGGCCGGCTGATGCCCGGGATGGAATGCCGCGTCGTCCCCGTCCCGGGCGTCCCCCGCGGGGGAGCGCTGCACGTCCGCGGTAACAACGTGATGCTCGGATACTGGCGGCACACGGCGCCCGGCCGGTTGGAGCCCCCGTCGTCGGAGCTCGGCGACGGCTGGTATGACACGGGCGACGTCGTGGAGATCGACCACGAGGGCTTCATCCGGATTCTGGCCCGCTTGAAGCGTTTCGCCAAGGTGGCGGGCGAAATCGTCTCGCTCGAGACGGTCGAGCGTCTGGCCGGCGCCGCCTCCGTGCGCCCCGCCGCGGCCACCACCCGGACCGAGCCCGGCCGCGGCGAAGCGATCGTGCTGTTCACGCTGGATCCGGAGCTGCGCCGGCCCCGGTTGACCGCTACGGCCCGCGAATTGGGACTCCCCGAGCTCGCCGTGCCCCGGCACATCGTCCCCCTCGACAAACTGCCACTCATGGGATCCGGGAAAGTCGACTACGTCCGGCTGAAGGAGATGGCCGAGGAGCTGCGCGTGTGACCCGGCCCGCCCTGCCGGAAGGGAGCCGGCCCACGGCATACGGATCGAAGCGCGAACAGCGGGCCTGGTACGTATACGACTGGGCCAACTCGGCGTTTCCCACCACGGTGGTCACGCTCTTCTTCGGCCCCTACTTGACTTCGCTCGCGAAGACAGCCGCGGGCCCGGGCGGCGTCGTCGAGGTGCTCGGCGTGAAGCTGGCGGTGGGCTCGGTGTGGAGCTATCTCATCTCGCTCTCAGTGCTCACCCAGGTGATCGCGCTCCCGCTGTTGGGCGCCATCGCAGACTACGGGCGGCGCAAGCGCGAGTTGCTCGGACTAACGGCGCTCAGCGGCGCCGGCGCCACCGCGCTGATGTTCCTGCTCACGGGCGGAAACTACCTGCTCGGCTGCGCGCTGTTCCTCGCGGCGAACCTGGCCTTCGGAGCCTCGGTGGTTCTCTACAACGCGTTCCTCCCTGAGATTGCCGGGGCCACGGAGCGCGACGCCGTCTCCTCCAACGGCTGGGCGATCGGCTACCTGGGCGGCGGCCTGCTGCTCGCCCTCAACCTGCTCCTCTACGCGCGGGCCGCGCAACTGGGGCTCTCCGAGGGCGCAGCCGTCCGGATCAGCCTGGCGTCGGCCGGCCTCTGGTGGGCGCTGTTCACCATCCCGACGCTCTTCGGGTTGCGAAACCGCGCGGCCCGCAAGTCCCTGGCGCCGGGCGACAACTACCTTGCGGCGGGCCTCCGCCAGCTCCGGCATACGCTGGGCCACATCCGGCGTTACCCGCAAACGCTCCTCTTTCTGGTGGCGTTTCTCATCTATAACGATGGCATCCAGACAGTCATCACGCTTGCGGGACAGTTCGGCCACGAGGCGTTGGGCCTCTCGATGGGGGTCCTGACCGGCTCGATCCTGGTCGCCCAGTTCTTCGGCGTGGCCGGGGCGCTGGTCTTCAAACAGGTAGCCGGGTGGATCGGAAACAAGCGGGCGGTCATGGTCTCGCTCGGCATCTGGTGCGCCACTCTGCTATACGTCTACGGTTGGGTGAAAAGCGCGTCGGATTTCTACGTGATGGCAGCCACCGTCGGACTCGTCATGGGCGGGAGCCAGGCGCTCAGCCGGTCGATCTACTCGTTTCTGATCCCGGCGGGCCAGGAGGCGGAATATTTCAGCCTCTACGAAATCAGTGATAAGGGAACAAGCTGGCTGGGTCCGCTGCTGTACGGGTTGGCCGTACAGTTTACGGGCGACTACCGGATGGCGGTCGTGTCGCTGATCGTCTTCTTCGTCGCGGGACTGGCGCTACTGGCCAGGGTGGACGTCCGCCGCGGCGCCCGGGAGGCCGGCGATGAGGCGCTACGCCGATGAAGAGCGGGCGTCCCTGCCTCTCTGGTTGGTTCGCCTGGGCCTCGCTGACGCTCATCGTGCTGCTCGCGCTCGCCCTCCGGCTGTATCGGCTCGGCGAGCTTCCGCCCGGTCTTTTCCCTGATGAGGCGCTGAACGGCGTCCAGGCCATGGAAGCGCTTCACTCCGGGCGGTTCCGCGTCTTCTATCCGGAGAACGGCGGGCGCGAGGGCCTCATGATCGCGCTCCAGGCGTTGAGCTTCGCGCTCGCCGGCATCTCTTCCGTCACGCTTCGGCTGCCCAGCGCTTTCCTTGGCGCCCTCAGCGTGGCCGGGGTGTTTCTGGTGACGCGCAAGATGGCCGGGTTCTTCCTCGCCGGGCCGCCGGCGGGACGTTCGCTCGACCCCAACGCTTTCGCACTGCTCACCGCGTTTTTTGTCGCGACGAGCCATTGGCACGTGAACTTTTCGCGCACGGCGTTTCGCGGGATTCTGGATCCGTTCTTCTCCCCGTTGGCTCTGTTCGCTTTGGTCTCCGCCCTCGAGCGGCGGGCGGTGGAGCGGTTCGCCCTGGCGGGCGGAATCACCAGCCTCGGACTGTACGGTTACAGCTCCCACCGCTTCCTCCTGTTCCCCATACTGGCCCTCCTGTTCATCGACGCCGCCCGGCACGGGCGGGGCCTCGCCGCCGCAGTCGCCGGCCGGCTCCGCGACCGCGGCTGGTGGGCGTTCGCCGCCTGCGCGGCCGCGGTGGCCGCGCCGCTCCTACACGTGGCCGTCACCCAGCCCGCCCAGTTGTTCGCTCGCGCGCGCTCGGTCTCCGTGCTGGCCGCCGAGCGGCCCTGGCACGAGTTCGCGCTCTCGGCCGAAGCGGCCGCGCTGCAATTCTTCACCCGGGGCGACGCCAACTGGCGCCACAACATCGCCGGCCAGCCGGCCCTCCCGGCAGTTCTGGCGGTCTCGTTCGCCACGGGGCTTCTGCTGATCGTTCTCTCGTGGGCGCCGGCGCCGCTCCGCCGCCTCCACGGAAGCTTTGGCGCGCCGATCGGCCGCATTCTAACGGCACTACGGCACTGGATGCCGCCTGAGCTCGGAGCCGTGCTCGCGGTCTGGTTGCTCGCCATGCTCCTGCCGGCTGCGCTCACCCGTGAAGGCCGTCCTCACTTTCTGCGTTCTATCGGCGCGATTCCGCCCGTTTACGCCATTGCTGCGCTCGGCATCCTGGCGGTCTTTCGCGCTACCGCAGTCGCGCTCCCCGGCCGCCTCGGAACCGATTGTCGGTTGCTCGCCACCGGCGCGCTCACGGCACTCCTTTTCCGCGGAACCTACATCGACTACTTCCTCCGATGGGGACGGGACCCTGGCCCCAGCGTCTACTTTCACGCCTACGCCGGAGAGCACGCTTCCTGGATCGACGCCCTTCCCCGAGACGCGGAGAAATACGTGGTCTGCGACTGGTGCCTCGGCGGCGAGCGGGAGGTTCACCGGGCTTGGGAGTTTCAGCCGGTCGTCTTCTACACCCGCACCGAAACCGAAGCGGCGCGCCGGACCAAGGGCGTGCGCTACCTCCGCCGCCAGGAACTCGGGGCGCTGAATTACTCCGAGGCGCCGCGGCACTTCTTTCTCGCCGAATGTCCCCGCGAACTCATCGAGAAAGAAATCCTCGCGAAGTCGCCGAACGCCGTCATCCGGTAACGGGCTTTTCACGGGCCTGAAACCGAGGAACGCCGTCGGGCCGCTCCAGGCTGTGGTGGAATAAGAACAGAACCGGGCGTCCCGCAGCCGTTTCGCTTTGGCGCTCGGGTGACATCGCTGGGCATGACGGTCACCTCACTGCGGCGGAAATGGAAGACCACGGAACGGCGGTACCGCGAGACCCGCATGTTCGCCAAGGCGATGTATTCGCCGCACCATCCGATCCTGGCGCACATTATCCCGATCCGCCGCTGCAACCTCGCCTGCGCGTACTGCAACGAGTTTGACGATGTTTCGCCGCCTGTCCCCACGGATGAAATGCTGCGCCGCGTGGACCAGCTCGCCGCTCTGGGAACCACGATCATCACCATCAGCGGCGGCGAGCCGATGCTTCATCCGGATCTCGACACGATCGTCGCCCGCATCCGCGGCCACGGCATCCTCGCCACGCTAATCACCAACGGCTACCTGCTCGTTCCCGAGCGCATCCGGGGTCTCAATCGCGCCGGGCTCGACTATCTTCAGATCTCCATCGACAACGTCAATCCCGATGACGTTTCCAAGAAGAGCCTGAAGGTGCTCGACCAGAAGCTCCGATGGCTGGCGGAGTTGGCCGAGTTCTCCGTGACCATCAATTCGGTTCTCGGCGGCGGCATCCGCAATGCGCACGACGCCGAGATCATCGCCCGGCGGGCGCGCGAGCTTGGGTTCACCTCGACCGTCGGCATCCTCCACGACCACGACGGCCAATTACGGCCGTTCGACCGGGAGCGCCAGGAGATCTACGAGCGGATTCTGGGCCTGGGAACGCCGCTATTTTCCTTTGCCCAGTACGACCGTTTTCAGAAGAACGTCGCCCGCGGCCTGCCAAACGACTGGCATTGCCGCGCCGGCGCCCGCTATCTGTACATCTGCGAGGACGGTCTTGTCCACCGCTGCTCGCAGCAGCGCGGCGTCCCCGGCATCCCTCTCGCCCGGTACACCGCCGCGGATCTCGAACGCGAGGCCGCAGCGGTCAAACGTTGCGCTCCCTTCTGCACCGTCTCGTGTGTTCATCAGACCGCGATGCTCGACGCGTTCCGGGAAGACCCGCACGAGACGCTCCAACGGATGATGCATTCCCGGAAGCTTATCGACCCCGCGTTCGAGGTTCCACCGCTGGTCGCCGCCCTTGACTGGATGTTTCTGCGCGAGCCGAACCGGCGGTTCTTCTCGAAACTCGCCGTCAAGGCATTGGGTTTGAAGCGCCCTCCCACAGGCTCCCACCCCGCGCCGGCCCCGCCCGCGGGAAAGGCATCCGCGACTGCGCCCGACGTGTCTCTCGACGCACTCCGTTCGTCCGGGCGCGCAGCGCGGCAGCAGCTCCACGGCCCTGCGCCCTCCCCCCCGAGCGGCCCGTGAGTTGGGATGCCGCTCGCTCGCGTAGCCGGGCGGCGCGCTTCCGCCCGGCGGACACGACGGCCGGCGGCGGAGCCGACCTGTTACCCGCGCGCGGCGAGATCCCGCGAGAAGAACTCGCGGATCAACCGCAGCAGGAGCCCCACCGAGCCCAGCACGCCGATGAGATTCGGAATGGCCATGAGGCCGTTGAGCGTGTCGGCCACGCTCCAGACGAGTTGCAGACTCCCAACCGCGCCCACATAGACGAACGCTGTCCAGGCGACGCGATAGGGAAGCGCAATCCGTGGCCCGAACAGGTACGTGACCGCGGTCTCGCCGTAGTACGACCAGCCGATCACGGTCGAGAAGGCGAAAGCCACCAGGCTGACCGAAACCGCGTAGTGTCCCCAGTGTCCGGGCAGGCCGATGGAGAAGGCCCGTGCCGACAGCGCCGCCCCGGTGTCGCCAGATGTCCAAGCCCCGGTGGCCAGCACGACGACACCGGTCATGACGCACACCACCAGGGTGTCAACGAACACCTCGACGATCCCGTAGGCGGCCTGCCGGACCGGATGGTCCGTCACGGCGGAGGCATGAACGATGGGCGCGCTGCCCAGCCCCGCCTCATTCGAGAACAGCCCGCGCTTGAAGCCGTTCAGGAGCGCGGCCTTGACGGTGGCGCCGGCGAATCCCCCCATCGCGGCCTGCCCGGTGAACGCCGATTCGAGGATGAGTTGAAGCACGCTCGGCAGTTGCGCGGCGAAACGGAGAGCAATGACCAGGCTTCCGCCGAGATACAACAGGCACATGATCGGCACCAGAAACTGGGTGACCTCGGCAATCCGCCGGATGCCGCCCAGCACCACCAGCGCCGTCAGCGCCGCCAGGAAGGCGCCCGTGATCCAGGGCGCCACTCCGAAGCTCGTGCGCATCGCGTCGGCCACCGAGTTGGCCTGCACCATGTTGCCGATGCCGAAGCCCGCAATCCCGGTCAACAGAGCGAATGCGGCGCCCATCCATCCCGAGCCCAGGCCCTTCTTCAGCACGTACATCGCGCCACCGCGCATGATCCCGGCGGCATCCCTCTCGCGGTAGTGCAGGGCGATCGCGATCTCGGCGAACTTCGTCGCCATGCCGAGCAGACCGGAGAGGATCAGCCAGAACACGGCGCCCGGACCGCCGGCCGCCACCGCCGTCGAGACGCCGGCGATGTTGCCCACGCCCACCGTGGACGCCAGTGCGGTGGCCAGCGCCTGAAACGGCCGCACCGTGCCTTCGCCGGACCGCCGCCGGGAGAGGCCCCCCAGCACCTCCCGAAACGCGAACGGCAGTCTGCGGAATTGAATCCCACGCGTCATCACCGTCAGGAGCAAGCCGGTGCCGATGAGCAGGACGATCATCGGCGGGCCCCACACCACCGCGTTGAGCTGGTTGTTGATTCCCGCGATCCATTCCGTCAAGAAACGGCACCCCCGTTGCGGACTTTTTTCCCATGCCTGGCGGTTCGCCGGATTGCAGGCCCGGAATCCCGCCGCCGAATCGCAAGATACCATTCCCGCACGCGCCGCGTCCTACCAAAGGGGGGACGGAGTGCGCCGTCGGGAGCGCGGGCGCCTCGGTGGCTGACACAATAGCGGGAGGAAGAAAAATGCCCGATTCGGCTGAAGGAACTCCGCGAAAACCGCTGGGGTCCGCGCGGCGCGTTCTCCTCGCAGCGGCCGTTCTCGTTGTTTTGGGGGTCTTGGCGTGGCTCACCGCCAGCCGCATCCGGGAGCTTCACGCGGAATTGGCCGCCTCGGAGAAACGGGCCGCCGAGCTGAACGAACGCCTGCGCCAACACTCGCTCCAGCTTCAGGAAGCCATTGAGCGGGCTCGCGCCGCCCGCACCCAGGCCGATACAGCCCAGAAACGCGCCGAGGAAACCGAGACCGCGCTTCGGCAGACCGAGCATTTGGCGGAAACCGTCGCGGCCGAACGCGCGCGGGCAGTGGAGGACGCCTCCGCGGCCCGCTCCGTCGCCGCCCGAACGCAGGAGGAATTGGAAGCCATCCGCCGCCGCCGCGAAGCAGAGCTCGACCGGATGCAGGAGGCGCTCAACCGCATTGCTCCCACCAAGCGCACCCCCGCCGGCATGGTCATGACGCTGAGCGACGAACACTTCCGCTTCGACTTCGACAAGGCGGCGCTGCGAGCCGAAAACCGGGAGATGCTCTCGCGCATCGCCGGCATTCTGCTCGCCAGCGAGGGATACCGGCTGTTCGTGGACGGGCATACCGACGACATCGGAGACGCCACCTACAATCAAGGCCTCTCCGAGCGGCGCGCACAGGCTGTGCGCGACTATCTGGTGCAGGCAGGCGTACCCGCCGACGTCATCGAAATGAAGGGTTTCGGTAAGACTCAGCCGCTTGTCGACGCCAGGACCGCCCAGGCTCGCGCGCGGAACCGCCGCGTCGAAATCGGCATCGTCGACACCATCATTCACTACGAAAAGGCGGTGCGGAACTGACGGTCGCCGCTACTGCCGGGCCTCCTCAAGAATCCACAGCATCGGATCGGGAGCGACTGAATCGTCCCATAGCAGCGGCGGAGGCGGCACAACGCGCGCGACCAGCCCCCGCGGATCCGGCAGCTCCGCGGGTGAGAAACGGGAAAAGGCCTCGGCCGCCGGCGGTTTCAGACCTCCGGCCCGGATCAGATCCGCCTCGATCTCCTTCAGGGCCTTGACCAGCGCCTGAGG
>CAYRPT010000145.1:0-8048 GCA_964425895.1 uncultured Solibacteraceae bacterium
CATCCGCTCCTCCATCGACAGCGCGCGGATGGTGGAGCCGCAGAACTCGAAGACGCAACCCGTTCCGCCGCCGACCCCGATCTTCGCGATGAGCGCGAGGATGATGTCCTTGGCCGCCACGCCTGGCCGGAGCGCGCCGTTCACCTCCACCTTGAAGGTCTTCGATTGGCGTTGGAGCAGGCATTGCGTAGCCAGCACGTGTTCCACCTGGCTCGTGCCGATGCCGAACGCAAGCGCTCCAAACGCCCCGTGCGTGGCAGTGTGGCTGTCGCCGCAGACCACGGTCATGCCGGGCTGCGTCAGCCCGTTTTCCGGGCCGATGACGTGGACGATGCCCTGCTTGTCGCTCCGAAAGCCGAAGTGAGGAATGCCGAACTCCCGGCAGTTCTTCTCGAACTGCTCGACTTGCGCTTTGGCGATCGGATCGACAATGGGCAGCGACCGCGGCGTGGTGGGCGTCGAGTGGTCCGTGGTGCCGAAGGTGAGATCCGGCCGGCGAACCTTGAGTCCGCGCTCGCGCAGTCCTTGAAACGCCTGGGGCGAGGTCACCTCGTGGACGAGGTGCAGGTCGATGTAAATGAGCGTGGGCGCGTCCGGCTGCTCGGTGACGACGTGCGCGTCCCAGACTTTCTCGATGATGGTGCGGGGGGTGGGCATTCCTGAAAACCTCCTTCGGAACCCTTATCCGATCGCGTCGCAGACGGCCTGCCCGACCTCGGTGGTCGTCGCCGGCGCGCCCTTCGGGTTCAAGTCAGCGGTGACGCGCCCGCTGCGCAGAACTGCCTCAACCGCATTCGTGATCGCCGCCGCTTCCTCGCGCAATCCGAAGCTGTACTCCAGCATCGCCGCCGCGGACCCGATGGCCGCGAGCGGGTTTGCCTTCCCTTGTTCGGCGATGTCGGGCGCCGAACCGTGCACCGGCTCATAGAGACCGACATAGGCGCCCGACGGACGCTTCGGCCCGATCGACGCCGAGGCCAGCATGCCGATCGAGCCGCCCAGCACAGCCCCCTCGTCGCTCAGTATGTCGCCGAACATGTTGGCCATCACGAGTACATCGAAGCGGCGCGGGTTGAGGATCAACTGCATGGCGCAGTTGTCCACCAGGAGATGGTCCAGCTCAACGTCCGGATAGTCGCGCGCCGTCTCGATGGCCACCCGCCGCCAGAGCTGCGAGACCTCGAGCACGTTGGACTTGTCGACGCTGGTGACCTTCCTCCTCCGGCCCCGCGCCAGTTCGAACGCCATCCGGCAAACGCGCTCGATCTCCGGGCGCGTGTAGGCCATCGTGTTGACGGCCCGCTCGTTGTCTCCCTCGCCGGAGATGCCGCGCGGCGTTCCGTAGTAGATGCCCCCGGTCAACTCCCGGACGATGATCATGTCGACGCCCAGGATCCGGTCGTTCTTGAGCGGCGAGGCGTCGAGCAGCGCCTCGTAAGCCTTCACCGGCCGGAGGTTGGCGTAAACCCCCAGCGTCTTGCGGATGCCGAGCAATCCCTTCTCGGGCCGCTTCTCAGGGGCGGCGTTGTCGAACTCCGGCAACCCGACGGCGCCCAGCAGAGTCGCGTCGGCTTCGCGCGCCAGCCGCTCGGTCTCGGGCGGGAACGGCGACCCGGTCCGGTGGATGGCGACGCCGCCCAACAGACCCTCCGACATCCGGAGGGTGTGACCGAACTTCCGGGTTACGCGCTCGAGTACGCGCACCGCCTCGGCCGTCACCTCCACTCCAATCCCATCGCCGGGAAGAACAAGAAGATTGAGTTCCATAGAATTCCTGAGCGCCGCGCCGAATCCACCCCGGGCGGAGCGCCGCTTCGGCCGCCCGTCTATCCACGGACCGGCCGCGCAACGCCGGTCACCTCGCGGATGATCACGCCGATCTCGTCGTTGTTGAGGCCCTTCTTCCGCGTGTCCGCAATCGCGCAGAACTTCACGTACACCTCGTTCAGATCGTCCTTGGAAAGCTGGAATCCAAGGTCGGTGCACCGCTGGTTGAGCGCGTGGCGCCCGCTGTGCTTGCCCAGCACAAGCCGGCTCTCCGGCACGCCCACCTCGGCCGGGGTCATGATCTCGTAGGTTGTGCGCTCCTTGAGATACCCGTCCTGGTGGATGCCTGCCTCGTGCGCGAACGCGTTCTCGCCGACAATCGCTTTGTTCGGTTGCGGGCCGAAGGTAATGAGTTCCGTCAACAGGCGGCTCGCCGGGTAGAGGTGTTCCGTGCGGATGCCGGTTTCGAAGGGCAGGAGATCCTGACGAACCTTCATGGCCATGACCACCTCTTCGAGCGAGCAGTTGCCCGCGCGCTCGCCGACGCCGTTGATGGTGCACTCGACCTGCCGAGCGCCCGCCTGAACCGCGGCCAGCGAATTGGCCACCGCGAGACCGAGATCGTCGTGGCAGTGTACGCTGACAACCGCCCGATCGCCGAACGACCGCGCCATCCGGCCGATCAGCTCGGCGTGCTCGGACGGAATCGAGAAGCCCACCGTATCGGGCAGATTGATGGTGGAGGCGCCCGCGTCCACGCACGCCACCGAAACCTGTTCCAGGTAGTCCGGATCGGTGCGCGTCGCGTCCTCGGCCGAGAACTCAACGTCATCGACGTACCGCCGCGCCAGCTCCACCGCCGCCACCGCCTCGTTCAGCACCTGCTCGCGCGACTTCTTCAGCTTGTACTTCAGGTGAATGTCGCTCGTCGCGATGAACGTGTGGATCCGCGGGATTTTCGCCTTCTCGAGCGATCGCGCCGCCCGCTCCACATCCAACTGGCAGGCCCGCGCCAGCGCGGCCACCCGTACGTCGGGAAATTCCTCCGACACCTTCCGCACGGCGTCAAAGTCCCCCTCCGAGGCGATCGGAAAGCCGGCTTCCAGGATGTCCACCCCAAGCTCCACCAGCTTGTGGGCCATGCGCAGCTTCTCCGGCGTCGTCATGCTGCACCCGGGCGACTGCTCGCCGTCTCGCAGCGTCGTGTCGAAAATGTATACGCGGGAACTCTCCATGGCTCTTGTTTCCTCAGGATCCCTGCGGAACCAAACCAGCCCCGCCTTCGGCCCCGGCAATCGCGGATACCGGCCTCGCCTCAAAGGTGTCACGTCTTGCGCGGCCGGTACTCCCGGACATCTCCGGCTGGGCTGTTCACCGTCCCCCAACCCGGCCTGTTCCTCCCGGTTCGGAGAACGTACCTGACATTGTGCGGCAGCCTGGTTGATTTGTCAAATTCATGAAAACGACGATCAGTATAAGCGAGAACAACGTCGATTCGGAGAGGTTATACCTCCCTCGCCTGACTTTGCTGCGTGGTTGACGCTCCGAACCGGCGGCCCGGGACCCGGGCCCCCGCGCCTCAACTTCGAGCCGGCGAATCAGCGCGCCGTGGCCTGCGGATGGTGGACGCCGGCGCCTCTGGGATTCGTCGATGCGATCTGCCGGAGCCGCGCGGTGTAATGAGCCGCCCTGTCCGCCCGTCCCGCGGCCGCTGCCGCGGCGGCGAGATTCACCAGGAGGTCCTCTCTCTCACCAACCTCGGCGAGCGCGAACTCGTAGGCGGTAAGCGCTTCCTCAAAACGTTCCATCCCGTGAAGAGCCAGGGCGCATCCTAAACGCGACTGCGCGTCACCGGGCGCCAGCCGGAGCGCCTGAGTGAACGCGGCATGGGCGGCGCGCGGCCGGCGGCAACGCAACAGGCAGATTCCCAGGGCGGTGCGCGCGGCCCACAAATTGGGTTCCAGCGCTGCCGCGTGCTCGAAGCCGGCGGCGGCCTCCTCCCACTGCTCCATCCGCGCCAGGCAAATCGCGAGGTTGAAGCGAGGCTGCCAGCGCCGGGGCTCCGCGTTCACCGCACGCCGAAAGCAATTGGCCGCGGTGCGGTAGCTCTGGATCCGGAAATTCGACTCCCCGGCCTGGTGCCACTGCGACGGTGGAATCTCGGCGGGACGGCCGCGGCCGGGGCTCTCGGCGAGGCGAGTCGCGTGCCGGTCGCCCTCCCCCGCGATAGGGATGGAGGGCGAATGCGGCTCCGGCCCGGCGCCGGCGGGAGCTCGCGGCTCTTTCTGCTCCTCCGCCCCAGGGGGCTGCCACAGGATGTCGAGGAGCCCGGGATTCACGATAATGCGTTTGCTGTCATCGCCTGGCGTCGCCATCATCTTCTCCCCCAGACTGGTCAAGGCCCCCGAGGCGGACCACCCGCACCGCCGGCCTCGGGGCCGCCCCGCCGGCTTCTCTTACAACACCCACACCGCCGCGCTCCAGGCTGGCGTCCTCCCAAGTCGCTGCCCGGATGCCGTTAAGGGAAAGGCGGAACATGGCCTGGCGAATCTCAAGGTGGATCGAAACCTCATCCCCGGGGGCCTCCGGTGCCGGTACTTCGATGTCCACCACTCCGCCCGGCTTCCCCCCCGCCACCAGCTCTCTCCGAAGCCGCATGGCGTTTCTCTGCCGGCCCGGCAACAGACGAATGAGGTGGAAGCCTGTTGGATCCTTCGCCCGGCAGACCAAGGCGGCGCCCAGGTAGCGGCTGGTTCGACATTCGACCCGGTAGTCGCTCCAGGTGAGCGACGGTGCGAACAGGTCGATGGATTCGCCCTCCGGTGTAGCGGCCCATCCCGCGGTCCAGGGCGGTGGCCCGGGGCTGGACGTGGGATCCGCCGCCGGCTTTGGCGTGGGCGGGGATGAACCAGTATGAGACAAGAGCACCCAGCACAGGCCGGCGGCCGCCGCCGCCCCGGCAACCAGCTTGAGCCGCGTTGAGCCGGGACGCCCGTCGACGACCGGCGCCAGATCCGGAGCGTAGTCGCTCTCGATCTTCGCCGGCGGCGGTCCCGGCTCCCCCTCCCTGGGACGCGCGGACCTTCCCGGCGGGCCGGCGAGGGCTCGATCTTCCGCGCCCGGCTTCGCTCCCTCCGGCGGGTTTCGGGACTGCCGGCCAGGGTCCGGCGCGCGAGCGGGGCGTACGGGAGCCGCTGGCGCCGCGACCGGAGGCCAAGGAGCGATGTCCTGGACGCCGGCCGAGTAGCCGACCACCTCGAAGCGCAGCCGGATCGCCTCCCCGAGATACGGCTGCACCGGCGGGCCCTCTTCCGTGCCGCCGGCTTCCGTGCCGCGAAGCAGCGCTTCGAGATCCGGACGGCCCAGGGCCTCGGCCGCCTGACGGCACTCCGGCGAGCAGGTGGCGCCGCCGTCCACAGAGGAGCTTTGCGGCGGTACCGGCCGGCCACACAAGCCACACTCCATGGCCGATCCATCGTCGGAAGACGCCGGATGAGTGCGGACGGCAGGCCCTATTTCGCGGAAATTGATCGCCCAGCCACCGCCCGGCGAACCCAGTATGCCGGTCCTAGGCCAAGTAGCGTTCCGGCCGCCCGGCCGTGTTACCGTGAAGCTTCGTCCTCATGGCGGGCTTCGTCGAGCTGCTCCGGAACAATCGCAACTACCGCTACACCTGGATGGGTCAGGTGGTCAGCGAGATTGGCGACCATTTCAACAACATCGCGGTCTTCAGCCTGGCGTTGGAAAGGACCGGCTCCGGCATGGTGGTCACCGGAGTCATGCTGTCGCGCGCCATCCCCGCCGTGTTGGCGGGGCCCGTGGCCGGGGTCCTCCTCGACCGGTTGGACCGCAAGACCGTGATGGTGGCGAGCGACCTGGTGCGCTTTGTGATGGCGCTCGGCTTCGTGGCCGCCGTCGCGCGGCCCGAGCCATGGCTGCTCTACATCCTGAGCGCCCTGTTGATGTTCGCTTCGCCGTTTTTCACCAGCGGCCGCGCGTCGATCCTGCCGGCCATCACCACCCAGGATGAACTGCACACAGCGAACGCGCTGACACAGACAACCCAGTGGACCACCCTCACCATCGGCGCCCTGCTCGCCGGCTTCAGCGCCACCCATCTGGGTTACGCGGCGGCGTTTGTGTTGAACGCCCTTTCGTTCCTGTTTTCGGCCTGGGCAATTTCCCGGCTCCGCTCGCGCGATGGCGCCTTCCGCGCCCCCCGGCGGATTCTCGGCGAGGACCAGGTTGTCCGCCCCTGGCACGAGTACCGTGACGGCCTGCGTTACATGAAATCGCAGCCGCTGATTCTCGCCATCGGCTTGGTGGGCGTCGGCTGGGCCACCGGTGGCGGCGCGGCGCAGATCCTTTTCCCGCTGTTCGGTGAAGTGGTGTTCGATCGGGGCCCGGCCGGCATCGGAACCATCTGGGGATTCGCCGGCGTCGGACTGCTGGCCGGGGGCGCCTTCGCTCACTGGCTCGGCTCACGAGTCGGCTTCGAGGGCTACAAGCGAACCATTGCCGTGTGCTACGTGGTGCACGGCGGCGCCTACATGGTGTTCAGCCGCATGGAATCCTACGCCGCGGCCCTCTTCTTCATCGCCTTATCTCGCGCGGCGGTGGCCGTGAGCTCGATCCTCAACTTCTCGCAGCTTCTGCGCCACGTGCCGGATCAGTATCGCGGCCGGGTTTTTTCCACGAACGAAAGCATGGTGTGGTCGACGATGATGATCTCCATGGCGCTCGCCGGCATCGCCTCCAACCACTTCACCCCCCGCGACATCGGTCTGGTCGCCGGCCTGTTGAGCTCTACCACCGCCGTTTTTTGGACTTGGGCCAATCTTCGCGGCTTACTCGTCCGGCCGCCGCGCCTTGGCGTCGAGCCCCGCGAGATCGAAATCCACGGCGAACCTCGCCACCGGGGATAAGGCCTCCCGAACCGCCGCCGCCCGCGGACTAAAATGGAGGCTTGGAACGTCCTACGAGTGAATCCGGCCCCGTCCTCCGCCCTTTGACCGAAGCCGAACAGCGGCTCGTCGCTCGCGCCCGCCGCACCGCTTTCCTGCTCTATGAGGGCAAGGAGACGCTGCACCGTTCCTGCGGCATCGCGGTAGCTGAAGTCTTCGGGTTGCTCACCCGTCCTTACCAGTCGCTCCGCAAGGGCGGCATCACCGGCGAGGGGGAGTGCGGCGCCATCAAGGCGGGCGAGCTGATTCTGGGCGAGATACTGGGCGATCCCAGCCCCACGGGCGCCATCACCGCCGTGCTGCGCGAGGCCGCGGCCCTCTACCGGCGCCTTTGGATGGAACGGTTCGACCTGGGGCCCGGCGCCCGAACGCCCGACGGACGCCATTCGATCATCTGCAACGACCTCATCCGGCCCCACGGCGACTTCCACGGACCCGCGCGCCATGGCTACTGCACCGTCCTGGCCGCTGAGGTGGCGGCCCTCACGTGTGAGGTGCTGCTCCGGTGCGGCCATCCCGTACGCCTCCCGCCCATCGACGGCTTGGGACCGTGGATAGAATAGGTGCCATATGGTCAGGCCCCGGTACGTGCTCGATCACTGGATGACCGTCCGCGAAGATAGCGCCCTGGCCGTCGAGCTCATGCCGCCCGGCTGCCTTGACTTCCGTCCGCGCGATGACATGATGAGTTTCCGCGACGTCGCCCGCCACATCGTGGCGGACGGCGTTGAACTGACCGGCCTGCTGCTCGACGGCGAGACCGATTTCAGCACGCCGGATTTCCGGCGGAAGCGCGAGCGCTACCACGAGCCGTTCCCCGACGTTCCGGCCGCGATCGCCGCCGCGCTGCGCGATTCGGTCAAGCGGCACTGCGCGGCCCTGGCCGCCTGCCCGCCGGAGTTCTTCGCGGGGCTGATCACGAAGTGGGATGGCGCCGGGCTCACCCGGCTCGAGATGCTGCAATTCATCCAGGAGCACGAGTTGGCCCACCGGATGCAACTGTTCGTGTATCTTCGCCTGAATGGTATCGTGCCGCCGACTACACGCCGCAAGATGGGGACCGGTAAAGCCTGAGGCGTGGAACTTGACATCCGCCGGCGCTTGCAAAGCGCCGCTTGTTTTGTATAAAGGGAAGTGCTGGTTGAAAAGACTGTGGCAGAACCTGGGTATACGTGGGGCTGTATGAGACTTGAGGCGCCTTCTTTCTTATGGGGCACGCCCCCTGGCCTGCGGCCGGCTCTCCGGCTGTGTCCCCTCGCAAACCCTGGTCTTCCACCGCCTGTTTAGAGGAGGCGATTCGTTATGGCTGAGTGCCCG
>CAYRPT010000146.1:0-1348 GCA_964425895.1 uncultured Solibacteraceae bacterium
CCGGGATCAGGCTGCCGGTAACCAGACTGCCGATGGGCATGCCGCCACGGAAGGTGACGTTGTACACGCTCATCACCCGGCCTCGCATCGCGTCGGGCGTAATGAGCTGGACGAGCGAAGTGATCATGGCGAACACGATGATGAGGGCCATTCCGCCGGCGAACAGGAGGATACAGCTCAGCGCGAGGTTTTTCGAGACGGCGAAGCCGCCGATGGACACGCCCAGCGCTAATAAAGCGGCGAGCGCGATGCGGCCTTTGTGCTCGCTGTGACCGAAGGCCGCCACGACCAGCGCGCCGATGATGGAGCCGGCGCCGGAAAGCGACAGGAGCAGCGTGTAGACCTCGGGCCCGCCGCCGAAGATGTCGCGGGCGAAAACCGGCAGGAAAACGACGATTGGGATGCCGAGCACCGTCATGCAGAAGGCTAGCGCGATCAGCGATTCCATCGCCGCGCGTTCCCGAATGAAGGCGATGCCGTTCTTCATGCTGGCCATCATGGTCTCGGTGGTCTTCTGGGGAGTGAAGCGGGAACGAATGAGAGCCAGTGAAACGATCGGAGCGAAATACGAAAGGCCGTTCAAAGAGAAGCACCACGCGGCCCCGAGCTTGGTGAGCGCGAGGCCGCCGATGGCGGGTCCGATCACGCGCGCCAGGTTGAACTGGATGGAATTCATGGCGATCGCGTTCGGGAGGTCGGCCGACTTAACCAGCGTGGGCACCAGGGCGGCGTAGGCGGGTCCGCCGAAAGCCTGGGCGAGGCCGACGGTGAAGGAGAGGCACAGGATGTGCCAGACCTGGAGCAGATCGAGGGCGTAGAGAGCGGCGAGCAGGAAGGCGCAGCTCATCTGGACGATCTGGCCCCCGATCAGCAGGGTGCGGCGGTCCATCCGGTCGGCGACAACGCCGCCGAGCAGGGAGAACAGGAAGATGGGGATCTCGCCGAGGAACGCGTCCAGGCCGAGCAGGAACGGAGAATTCGAGATCTCAAGAACGAGCCAGCTCTGGGCGAGCTTCTGCATCCACGTCCCGACGGAGGAGATACAGGCGCCGCACCAGACGAGCCGGAAATCACGATACTGAAAGGCCCTGAAAACGCGGGTGAACAAATGAGTCCAAGCTTACGGCAGGGGTTGGGGGCGCTGGATGAGGTGGAGCAGGTTGCCGTCGGGATCGGTGAAGAACACGAGCCGGTTGCCCTCGAGGTCCAGGGGCCCGGTGACGAAGTGCACGCCCTGCGATTGCAACCTGGCATAAGCGGCGTCGAAATCGTCGGAAATGATAGCCAGGTGGCGGATGCCGGGATCCTTCATCTGCTGGGGAGCCCGTTCGCCTTCCGAGGGGATAAT
>CAYRPT010000146.1:1374-8025 GCA_964425895.1 uncultured Solibacteraceae bacterium
GCCATAGCGGTAGTTGATGACGAACTCCAGGTGATCGACATACCAGCGGGCAAGCTTCTCGGGGTCGGGCGTGGCGATAGCGGTGTGTTCGAGTCCTTGGAACATATCCGGATTGTATCAAGAAGGCGCGCGCGCCCCTGTTAATAGATGGAGAAGCAAAAAACGTCGTTGGCGCCGCGGGGCGTCAGGCAATATTCGCCGTTGTCGAGGTATTCGTTGGTTTCGATCCAGTAGACGTTGTCCTTGATTTGCTTGTACGTGAGATGCCGGGGACGCGGGGGCTGCTTCTTGCGGTTCTTGGGAAAGGCGGTTTCCCGGTTTCCCTTCACGACGGCCATGGAGTACAACTGGATGTCCTGCGGCTGGATCTTCTCCGACTTCAGGACGAAGATGGGCTCGGCCAAAGGGGTGCGCACCGGTGAGGAGGCGCCGGCGATGACGTAAGCGCTTTCCTTTTCGCGAACCTCCTCCCGGGCCTGACCGTGCTCGGTCTCAAGCAGGCTCTCGGCGTGGAGCAGATACAGCGTGTCGCTCTTTTCGGGCGGCGGTCCGTTGTACGTCTGGGCGACAGCAACCCCGGCCATCACGGCCAGTCCCAGAGAGAGTCTATCAACCCGCATAACCCCATTCTAACGGTGGGTGGAGCTTCCGCGCCCCCCGGCGTTATGTCCCGGCGAAACGAGTTCGGAGCGCTAACCGCGCGGCTGCGCGCCTCCGGCGCAGAGGCCGCACGTCATTGATGAAAGGGAACATTCACTAATGTTCCCTGGAGAGATCAGGCTGCCCGACAACTTCGGCCGCGGTCACGAACCGCCCGCCGGCGGCGACGATCTCTTCGCGCGTCCGGGCCTCCGCGCCGGGGGAGAGGCTGCGGATCGCATCCGCCACCACCTCGACTTTGCCGCCGCGCCGCAACAATCCCAGCGCGGCGCACCGCACGCAGAACTCGGTCACCACGCCATAAACCACAAACCGGACGGCGCCCAGCTCGTCCAGGATCGCTTCCAGGTTTGGATTCGTGAAGCAGTCGAGCGCCTGTTTCTCGAGAACGATCTGCTGTACGCCCGGGGCGGGCCTGGCGCCGGGAGCCGTCGAGACCACGCCACGGCGGGGGAGCAGGGTCGCCTCCGGCTTACGCTGCCCGAGCGTACCGGCAACACAGTGTGGCGGCCATGTCTCGAATTCGGTGTCCCGTTCGGTGTGGGCGTCCGTCGTCGAGATGACGGGAATGCCCTGGCCGGCGGCGCACTGGTTCAGGCGCGCCACCGCGGAGATGAGGCGCTCAGCCGCCGGCACGTACAGAGCCCCCGAGGGGACGACAAAATCCAGTTGCGTGTCGATGTCAAAGAATACCGTTGTCATCGCCGTTCTCCCCGGATCGCTTCGTTTGTCCGGGCCTGGAGCTGACGGAGCGCCGGACTGAACCGGACCGGGTATGGAGGTTTGATCGGGAACAGGCTGCGGTAGGCGGTGGGCAGCCTCCGCAACGCCTCGGCCGCCCGCGACCGGGCCTGATGAACGTCGGGAAGCTGCTCCACCAGCGCTCCGCCGCGCAGCACGGGCTCGAGGAGAGCCTCCGCTCCGCCTTGCCCGGCGGGCGGCTCTTCCCACGCACAGGCGACCCAGTCGTGGCCGGGACATCGGTACACCTGCTTGGCCCCCGGGAGAGTCTCCTTCTTCGCGCTCAGTTTGGCGGTGTAGCGCTTGTCGCCGCCCGATTCGAGCTCCACGAGCTTGTAGACCGCGCCGAGGCTGGGCGCGTCGCCCGACGTGGCGAGCTCGGTGCCGACCCCGAAGCCGTCGATGGGCAGCCCCTCCTTCATCAACTCAAGGATCTTATACTCGTTCAGGTCGCCGGTTACCATGATCTTCGCGCCGCGCAGGCTCCCGGCATCGAGGATCTGCCGTGCCGTCCGGGAGAGCTCCACCAGGTTGCCGCTGTCCAGTCGTACACCCCACAGGGGCTCCCCGAGGCCCGCTGCTTTGCGCACACCTTCGATGGTGTCGTAACTGTCCACCAGGTAGATGGTGGCCGGTCCCAGCAGCCTCTGCAGCTCGCGGAAAGATTCGAGTTCGGATTCAAACGCGAGCACCCAGGAGTGTGCCGCGGTACCAAAAACCGGAACGCCGAAGCGGAAACCGCTCTCCGTATTGCTTGTTCCGGTGCACCCGCCGATGTATGCCGCCCGGCCCGCGAGCACACCCGCCTCGGGCGAATGTGCGCGCCGCGTTCCAAACTCTATAACGGATCGGCCGCCGGCAGCCTCCACCAGTCGAGCCGCTTTGGTGGCGATCAGGGATTGGAAGCCAATCGTGGCCAGCAGGCAGGTCTCTACGATCTGCGCCTGGACAAGAGGCGCGCGCACGCGGAGGATCGGCTCGGCGGGGAAGAGGGGCGTGCCTTCGGGCATCGCGTCAAGATCGCCCGTGAACCGGAGTCCGCGCAGAAGCTCAAAAAAGCCCTCATCCGCCCGCGCAAATTGCTTGAGACCGCGCAGGTAATCGATTTCGGCTGTGGTGAAGCGCAGCCCGAGAAGGTATTCCACTGCCTGCGCCAGCCCGGCCGCGACAATGAAATTCCGGTTGACCGGGAGGTTGCGGAGAAACAGTTCAAACGTTGCTATTTCGCTGGTCTTACCGGCCTGATGGTAGCCGGCGGCCATCGTGAGCTGGTACAGATCGGTGAGCAGCCCGTTCATGAAAGGTACCGTGGCGCCCCGAACGGCCCGCGGGGAGCGCCTCGCGCCCCGTGGAAGGACCGCAGTCCAGCCGATCCTCCGGAAGCGCCCGCGAAAACGCCGTCGCCGACCCTCGACCCCACCGTAACACAAGGCCGGCGCCCCGATCCCCCGCCGCCGGCCATCGCCGCCGGCCCATCGCGCGCCGGTCCGGGTCCCCCCCCCCGGGTGTCCCTCTCCGGCTATTCTTCCTTCTTTTCTTCTTCCTTCTCTTCGCTGCCTTCCTGGTGTTCCTTGACCTCTTCGGCCCTGGCCTGGAGCCGGTCAACGTCGACGGCCTTCAGCTCATAGAGCGACGGTTCGTTGGCCCGGCGCGCTATGTACGAGTCGCCGCTCTTCGCCATGGCGACCTCCTCGACGCGCTTACCGTCGTCGGAAACAACCTTGGCCTCGATGGCGGCGCTGGTGAAACCGCTCTCCGGGAAGCTTTGGGCGGCTAGATCGCGGAGCTCGTCAATCAATGCCCGCACGGACACCGAGTCCATCTGCTTGCCGTCCTTCATCCACTTTTCGTCCTTTTTCTCGAAGGTGTGGACCTTGCCGGCGGCGCGGATCTCGATCCGGCTGGGATCGCTGAACCCGAAGTCGAAGAGCTTCTTATTGCGCAGATCGTCGAGCCCCTTGTCGAGTCCCTCGCCTACGAAGCTGGTAATCTTGTGAATGCCTTCCACCGCGCTGCTTTTCGCGTAGTACTCGTTGTCTCCCGCCTTGCGGACTTCGATTTCCTGCGACCCTGCGGCGTCGGTGACCTTGGCGTTGGCTACCGGCTTCGCCTTGGCGAATGTGGCGGCGGCCTTCTTCATCTCTTCCGCCGACATTTGCGTGTCCATCCGGGCGTCGCGGAGGCGGCTGAGAAGCTGCTCGACGGCGCCGCCGTCGGCACGGAACGGCTTCGGTCCGACAATCGCCCATTCGTTGTTGGCATTCTTGCCGATCTCGAGAGTCTGGCCCTTGGCCCGCAACACAACACGCGAAAGTTTGTCCGCGTCGTAGGTCAGGAGCCGCTTGTCGCGGAGGTCCCATGGCGACTTCTCCAGCGACGTCTTGTTCCAACTGGCCAGGGTGAACACCCTGGGGTCGTCCTCCCGTTTGACGAAGAAGTTGCCGCTGGTCGGCGTCTCGTCACCGACCAGCAGCTTGATCTCCTTGCCGTCCTTCTGGCGCGCCACCACCGTGAGCTTCGGTTGATCGAGACCGAAAGGCGACAGATCGGCGGCGCTTTCCTCGATCAGGCGGTTGGAGGAGAGATCGGAGAGCGCCGATACGAGAGAGTCCACGGAGCTCTCGTCGGCGCGCAGCGCCTCAGGCGCGGTGACTTTCCACTTGCCATCCTCACCCTTTTCGAGAATCAGCGCCGGTTCGCCGGTCTTCCGGATCTCGATCCGAGCCAGCGTTTCCTTTTCGACTTCGATGATCTTGGGCGCCGCATCCGGATCGGGCTTCCCCTCGTTAGCCTTTTCCCGCTGGTTGGACCAGTAAACCAAACCGGAGAGACCGGCCAGGAGCAGCGCGGCGATAAGAAGTCCCCGAAGCTTCATCGACGTTATCTCCTCTTCCACCAGACGCTCACGCCGGCGACGATGATAATGACCGGCAGGAAGAGAACGCTCGAATAGAACACCCGCGACATTTGCTCGCGGGTGAGAGTCAGCCGCCGGTCTTCCGGCTCCTTCGGACGGATGGAGATGAGATCTTCGTCCGAAGAAAGCCAATTGACCATGTTCATGGCGAGGTCGCGGTTCCCATTGAAACGAAGAATGTTGTTCGCTACCCATCCCGAGGAGCCGACCACCACAAACCGGCCTTCGATTTCGTTGTCGCTGGAAGCAGATTCTGTCTCGCCTTCGTTCTTCTCTTCGTCCTTCTCGCCGGGGGGCGGTGCCTCATTCTTCCCCTTGATGGTGCCGGCGGCGGCCAGCGTAAACGGGCCCTTCTTGTCCTTTGCGTCGTCGAGCTTGATCTCGGCGGACGCAAGTTCCGCGGTGGCGTAGCTGTTGGAGCTGGTCGACAGGAGCTTGTCCACGGTCACGCCATCGACGGACTTGGTTTCGAGAGTGCGCGTCATCGGGAACGCCGTGGCGATCTCCCGCATATCTCGCACGATGGCGTGGGACTCATAGCTGCTCACCAGCGGGACTTCCGGTCCCAGGCCGAACAGGCCGCCGATTCCGGACGTGTCCAGCACCAGATCGCGGTTCAGCGACACGCCCCAGCCCTCGAGCATCTTAACCAGCTCGGCATTCTCGCCGATCGCGTCGGTTCCGAAACGAACGGGAGGGTCAACCAGAAGGAGCGCCCGGCCCCCATTTTTGACGTACTGCTCGATGGCGCCGACTGCCGGGGCGACGTAGTCGAAGCGCGGGCCGCCGACCATGAGGATCGTGCAGTCAGCCGGCACTTCAGGCTTTTCGAGCAGCGAGATCGTCTTCGTGGTGTAGTTGTTTTTCTCGAGCACTTCCTTGAGCGCGGAGTAGCCGGAGCGTCCGCTCTCGTCGAGGCTGTGCTCGCCGCTCCCCTGAACGGCGCAGACCGTCCGTGGGCCGCCCTTCAGGGCACGGATGATCGCGTTGGTGATTTCCTCCTCGGTGACGAACTTCGCCTGCTCGCGTTTCGCTCCGACGTCGACATGGATGGTGCCGTAACTGGTGATGCCGGCGGCGCGCGCCGCTTGCGGTTTCTTGTCCGGATCGACGAAATCGACGCTCAGCCGCGGCGAGAGGTTGTCATACCGGCCGAGCAGATCGCGGGCTTCGGTGAAGCGGCTCGTCTGGTCGTAGAGAGTGATTCTCACGTCGGTCTCGAGACCCTTGACGACCTTCTCGGTCTGGTCCGACAGGCTATAGCGCTTGTTCGAGGTGGCATCGTAGGACTTGTTGTGGCGGTTGGCCAGGAAATTTGCGGCGGCTAGCACGGCCAGGACGATGATGATATAGAGCGCGGCGTACGCTCCGTACCTGGTTTGTCTCGCTTTCAGCCAGTTCTGTATCATTTAAGCCCTCCAACGCAGAGATTCCAGAGACCGGGCCGTGAGAAACAGCCCGAAGAACGTTACCGACAGGTAGAAGATAAGGTCCTTGCTGTCCAGGACTCCTTTGGCGAACGGCTCAAAATGAGTCACTACGGAGAGATAGGACATGACCTTCGCCCAGGAGGAGGTTTCGTAGGCGCTGATCCAGTCGAACACCCACAGCAACAGGCAGACGGCGAAGGTCGCTGTCCCGGCGATGATCTGGTTCCTGGTCGTCGTGGAGATGAACGAGCCGATCGCCAGAAGGGCTCCGCCTTGCAGAAGCAGTCCCACGTAGCCGACCAGGAGGGGCTTCCAGTCGGGCGAGCCGTAGAGGAAGAGAACGACGAGGTTCACGGCCGAGATCGCCAGGATACTCGCATACAGGATCAGGGCGGCGAGCCACTTCCCGCTGATGATCTCCCAGTCCCGAACCGGAGAGGTCGCCAACAGTTCGATGGTGCCCGAGCGCTTCTCTTCGGCGAACAGCCGCATGGTGACCATCGGGATCAGGAACAGCCCGATCACGCTGACGTTCATGAGAACCGGCCGCACCACCCATTCGTTGACATCCATGGGAAAGCTGCGGCCCATCATCTGGGACTCCATGCCGCGCGTCACAAAAATGGCGGTGGCCACATAGAAAAAGTAGCCGGCGATGGCGGCGAAGAAGGCCATCAGGCCGTAAGCGATCGGCGATGCGAAATAGCTGTTCAGTTCTTTGCGGCAAATGACCAACGTGTTCTTCACTGGACACCTCCCTCGGACGCGGCCGGCTCGGTGGATGTGAGTTGGAGGAAGATCTCCTCGAGACTCATGGCGGACGCGTGCAGCTCGTGCAGATTCCAGCCCGCCTCCACCACGCACCGCGCGAGCTCACCGCGGATGGCTTGGCCGTGCGAGCTC
>CAYRPT010000147.1:0-8019 GCA_964425895.1 uncultured Solibacteraceae bacterium
GCTTCGATGGCCTCGTATCACCTGGTGGAGAAGCCATTCCTGCGATTGCGGCGAAGGATCGAGTCGCGGCTGTTCGGCTCGCGGCCCCGGCCGGAGAACGAGGCGCCGGTTCTGGTCACCGCCAGCGAACCAGCGTCGCTCCCCAGGAGTAGCCGACCCCAAAGCCAACCAGCATCGCCAGGTCCCCGGACTTGATCTTGCCCGCGCCGGCATAATCCTTGAGGACGATCGGGATGGTTGACGAAACGGTGTTCCCGCAGTGGGCGAGCGACAGGCAGAACTTCTCCTCGGGCGCCTTGATGCGTTTGCGCAGATGTTCGAGCATGTGCCGGTTGGCCTGATGCAACACGAAGAAATCGATGTCGTCGAGCGAGCGGCCGGCGCGCTGGAGAAGCTGCTCGACGCAGGCGGGGACGGTCCGGAGCGTGAATGTGAAGATCTCGGCGCCGTTCATGTAGAGGTTGTCGCGGCTGCGTGGATTCCCGTCGGGTCCCGGGCGAGCGGCGCCGGTTTCCGGGGTGCGGGGCGCGCGCAGGCCCCCGGCGGGTACGATGAGGTTCTCCGCCCCGGAGCCGTCGGTCCCGAAAACAAATGGTCCGATGAGGGGCTCGCCGCCGTCTTCGGCCACCGCGGAGACCAGCGTCGCCGCGGCGGCATCCCCGAAGATCGTCCGGACGCTGCGGTCCGCCGGATGGATGAACTTGCTGTAGGTTTCGGCCGTGAGCAGGAGGACGCGGCCAGCCTGCCCGGTCTCGATCAGGCCCTGGGCCAGACCGAGGCCATAGACGAAACCGGAGCATCCGAGGTTGAAGTCGAGGGCGCCGGCGGAGGTGGGGATGCCCAACCGGTGCTGGAGGATGCAGGCCGTCGTGGGCAGGAAATAGTCCGGGCTCTGCGTGCAAAGCAGGACGTAGTCGATATCGGACGGAGAGCACGCGCCGGAGGCGAACAGCTTCCGGGCCGCCTCCACGGCTAGATCCGATGCACACTGCCCTTCGGCCGCGATATGGCGCTCGGCGATTCCGGTCTTCTGCTCGATCTTCTCCACCGACCATTCCGGATACTCGCGGGCCAGCATCGCGCTGGTGAGAGTCCGCTCCGGAAGATGGTATTCGATGGCTTGTATGGCCGCCTTCACGCGTGTGGCTCCTACGGCCGGATCTTCGGCATGTTTCACTGCGCGCTATAGCCCCCATCCACCACCAGCGTGTGGCCCGTGATCCAGCGGGCGGCGTCCGCGAGCAGGAAGGCCACGCTATAAGCCACGTCCTCGGGGCGTCCGGCGCCGAGTGGATGGGCGGCGTCGATGGCGGCATTCTGCGCGGGCGTCAGCTTGCGGCGGAACCGCTCCGTCATACTGGTAGCCACCATGCCGGGAGCGACGCAGTTCACCCGGATGCCGGCGGGCGCGAGCTCGATGGCCAGCGCCCGCGTGAGGCCGGTAATGGCCGCCTTTGAAGCAGCGTAGGCGGCGATGCCCGCCTGGCCGGTGATTCCCGCCACCGAGGCCAGGAACACGATGGCGCCGGCGGCCGAGTGGCAGCCTTTCCGCGCGAAGCCCTTGGCCAACATCGCCGCGCTGGTCACATTCAGGTGCAGGATTTCGTCGCACCGGCCGGCTTCCAACCCGCGGAGCGGCGCGGCCAGGTGGATTCCGGCGCAGTGCACCAAGCCGTCGAAGGGTCCGTCCGAGGCGGCGAGTTCGCCGATCAGCGCGGGGATTTCCGCCGCGTTGGAGAGATCGAAGGCCCGCGACAGGTGTCCCGAGCCCTCGAGGCTCTGCTCGGCGGCCTCGAGGCGCTGGAGGTCCCGCCCGACGAGGACGATCCGGACTCCGAGCCGGCTCAGAAGCCGGGCCGTGGCCTGCCCGATGCCGGAGGAAGCGCCGGTCACCATCACGCGGCGAGCCGTCAGATCCAGGAGGTTGATCATCCGCTGCGCTGGCGCCTCCCCGAGAAAAGGCCGCCGTGGTTACCGGCCGCCGTCCACAAGCTGGATCAGTTCGCCGACCGACTTGCAGGAAGCCAGTTGCTGGGGCGAGAGGATCACGGAGTAGTGCTCATCCGCCAGGGCGATGAAACCCATTACGGCCAATGAATCCCAGCCCTCGAGATCCTGAAGGCGGTCCTCCGGACTCAGCGTGCCGGGTTTCAACTCGAGCAACTCATCGAGCCGTTTCAGAAAGTCGATGCGATCCATGGTGGATGTCCGGTGTCGCCCGCACGAGGGCCGGCGCCGGCTTCGAAACGAGAATACCACAATGGTCTCGCCAGCCTGCCGGGCCCGGGCGCGGCCCGGCACACCGGCTAGCGGACACCCGGCGGCCGCGCCACCTTATCGTAACGAAGCTCGCCACCCATCAGGTGTATGACGCCGCCGGCGCCATGGCGTTCCGGTCGGTCGATGCGGGGCACCTCTCGATCCATCCGGTCAAAGATCTCCCTGAGGCGGGCCACAATCTCGGGGTTCCGGGCGGACAGGTCGCGCTGCTCCGCCGGGTCGGCTTCCAGGTCGAAAAGCATCATCTCCTTGGGCTCGGGGCCTGTGCGAACGCCGGGATACTGGTTCGGGCGCGCCTGTTCGACCGGGGCAATCAGGGTAACGCCGTCCGGCCCTCGTTGGTCGACCCACTTCTCCGCGGCGGGGTCATCGAGGTACCCCGGCCCCGCGGCGGGCCGGCGAACATGAAGCTTCCACTTGCCGGAGCGGACAGTCACCAGGTTCGCGGCCGACATCGAGAATAGAGCCTCGTGCGGGCTCCGGGCCGTCTCCGAGATCATCAAGGGGAAGATGTCGCGGCCGTCGATGACGCGGTCACCAGGCGGCGGAACCCCCGCGAGTCCGCAGAAAGTGGGCAGAACGTCGATCACGCCGGCCATCTCCCGGCAGACCCGGCCGGCGGGAATGCGGCCCGGCCATCGGACGATCATCGGCACCCGGATGCCCCCCTCCCAGGAACTGGCCTTCATGCCGCGCAGCCCGGCGGTTCCGCCGCCGAACCAGGGTCCGTTGTCCGACGCGAACATCACCAGCGTATTTTCGTCCAGCTTGAGCCGCTGGAGGGTATCAACCAGGAGGCCGACGTTGTGATCGAGCTCGCGGAGGACGTCGGCGTAGAGATCGTCGCGCGTCGAAGGGGTGTAGAACTCCTCGGAGGCGGCGAGGGGCTTGTGCGGCATGGCATGCGGCAGATACACCAGGAAGGGCTGGTCGCGGTTCTGCTCGATGAAGCGGATCGCCCGTTGGGTGTACGAGCGCGTCAGCTCGGATTGCGGCACCGGGTATTGGACGACTTGTTCGTTGTGGACGATCTGCACCGGCCGCATGTCGTTCGAGTAGAGAATGCCGTAGTATTCGTCGAAGCCCTGGGTGCGGGGCAGGAACTGCGGAGTGTGTCCGAGATGCCACTTGCCGACGCAGATGGAACGATAGCCTTGAGGCTTGAGCGCCTCGGCGATGGTGACCTCGGTGGCCGGGAGCCCGACGTCGTTAATGCCGGCATCGGGCGCCGGGTTGAAAACCATGCCGCTGCGAAAGGGATAGCGGCCGGTCAGCAGCGCGGCGCGCGAGGGCGCGCAATAAGGGGTGGGGACATAGAAATCGGTGAACCGCACGCCTTCGGCGGCCAGGCGGTCGATCCGCGGCGTGGCGTGGGCCCGGGCGCCGTAGCAGGAAAGATCGCCGTATCCAAGGTCGTCGGCGTAGATGACCACGAAATTGGGCGGGCGCGACGAGGATTGGGCTCCGCACAGCACGGCGGGAGCGGCCAGGGCGTGCGAGAGGAAGGCGCGGCGCTTGAGGGGCATTGCATTCGATTCTAGCCCGGCGCATCGGCGCCGGGGTGACACGCGGCGCTCCCCACCCGGCGAGCGGCGCTTGGTCTGGCGCGGGCTTGCGCGGGGCTGAAACGGCCGGGGTACGTCACCGCGTCTGTTCCTTCTGCCGCTTCGCGTCTTCCTCGATCTGGCGTTTGATGAAGTCCGGAATCTCCCGGGGCGCCGGCTGCGCGCTTACCAGTTCGATGTAGGCCTGAAGAACCCGCTCTCTCGCCGAAGCATCCAGCACGAGGTAGCGGTGCCGGCCGCCCGCGGAGGGTGTGAACCCGGTTCGGCCGTCCTCGTTCACAACAATCGTGCCCGGCTCGGAGAGCTGGAAGTAGCCGTGCCCGGAGCGGGCGGAGTACAACACGGGCGCAAGGGCCCACGTGGGTGCGTCGTACGGCATTGGGCCGGCTGCCCGGTACGCATCCACGATGGGGTGGTGCGAAGCCCAGGCGAAGTCCCTCTCAATGCTGGCCGCCGGATAGAGAACAGCCTCGCCAATCTCGCGGCCCGCGGCGACGATCGGACTGGGCCACTCGGCCAGCAGCCGCCGCGCCGCGCTCACGTCAGCCTCGATATGGGGATCGGGCGCGCCGGAGGGAAACGAGCCGGCGGCGACACAGAGCAGCCGCACCTTGCGCTCGATGATCTCGCGCGCCCCGCGCACATCGAGAACCCGCACGAGATTGGTGGCCGGCCCGGTCAATACTACGACGCCGTTCTGATCGTGCTGCGCCGTGAGCGCGTTGCGGATGAGCGCCCCTACCTCGGCCGTATCGGTCAGACGGCCTATCTGCGCGGGATACCGCAGCTCGCCCTTCGCGTTCCGCAAAGACAGGGTCGCGGTGAGCAGGGGTGTGTCGCGGGGCGCCGGGCCGTGATCCGCGAGCGCCACCGGCAGGGCGCGGCGGCGCCGATACTGGGGCGGGAAGTTTACCTGGGCGTACTCCGAGTAGAAGCCGCCCACGGCATCGCAGAAGACCGCCGCTTGGAGATTCGGCTTACTCACGCTGACCGCTACCAGGCGAATCTCCGGCTCCTGGCTCTCGCTCAACGCATGGAGCATCGCCAGCGCCAGCGCGTCGTCGATCGTATTCCCCATGTCGGAGTCAAAAACGACGCCGGCCGGGGGGAGGGATGGATTGGTGTTCTGCACGCCCAGAACTCCAGGCATACCACAGACAACCGGGCGGCGGTCAGCGTGCGGCGTCCGGCGCGGGGCCGGCCCGTCCAAGACCCGCCGGCGCCGGCCGCATCCAGCCTCGGCTACAAGATGCGTCAGCGAAACATCACATCACTGCACTTCGGGCGCCCAGGCGGCGCCGACGCTCTACGTCAATGCGAAAGGCGCCAGCGGCCGGGAATGGCGGCGCCGCAGTCCGGGCATCGGCCCTCGCCGGTGATCCGGTTGTCCACCACTCGGAAGCCGGTGCGGCGCACGAGCGTCGCCCCACAGGCGTGGCATCGCGTGTCTTCGAGACCCTGCACGCGTCCCGGGAGATTACCGGCATACACATAGCGCAGTCCCTCGGCCTGCCCGAGGGCGGCGGCGCGCTGAAGGGTTGAGGCCGGCGTATCCTGCGGCCCGGTCATTCGGTAGTCGCCGTGAAACGCGCTGACGTGCCAGGGGATATCCGGCGAAATCCCCGCCAGGAATCCGGCGATCCGGCGCAATTCTTCGTCCGCGTCATTGAACCCGGGGACGACCAAGGTGACCACTTCGAGCCAGAACCCCATGGCAAAGATGCGCCGGATGGAATCGAGGATCGGTTCAAGACGGCCCCCGAGTTCGCGGTAGCGCGCCGGATTGAAGCTTTTCAGGTCCACCTTGTAGAGATCGAGGTACGGCCGCAGATACCCAAGCACCTCCGGCGTGGCGTTTCCGTTGGAGACGAAGCCGGTCGCCAGCCCGGCGCCCTTGGCCTCCCTGAAGATCGCGACAGCCCACTCGGCGGTTATCAGCGGCTCGTTATAGGTGCTCACGACGGACGCGGCATCGGCGTCGAGCGCCAGGCGCACCAGACGTTCGGGCGTCACGTGCATCACGGGCGCCCCCGCTTGCGAGTCGCGCAGCGCCTGGGAGGTAACCCAGTTCTGACAGTAGCTGCAATGCAGATCGCAACCGAGCATGCCGAAACTGAAGGCCCGCGAGCCGGGTTCGACGTGAAAGAACGGCTTTTTTTCAATCGGATCGCAGGCCAACCCAACGATGTATCCCCAAGGCACGTACAGCTTGCCCCCCGAGTTGAACCGAACCTTGCAGACGCCGCGCTGCCCTTCGAGAATCGGGCAGCGATGCCCGCAAGCGACGCAACGGATACGGCGCTCGTCAAGAGGCCGCACCAATTCTCCTTCGCGGACGTTTTCGGCTAAGATTTCCGGCAGCGTGGCCATGGACCTCTAGTCTCGCGCGGACAGAAGCCGCGCTCCTCCGCCAAACGGGACTGGTCGTGGAATCTAGTGACGCTCGGGGACCACTACCGGGGCGGACGCCTCCGAACAAAAGGGAAGCATGGCGCCGGTCATGTCCTCGATGCGTTTGGACATCTCCCGCTCGCCGCACAGAAGATCCTGGAGCGAGGTTTTTTGCAGGACCTCCGCCACCACCATCTGCACCGTGCTCCACAGAGATCGTAACGAGCAATCGCCCGCATGGGTACAGGATTTCTCCAGCCCCGAGTGACGCTCACAGAAGGCCGGTCCGTAGAACGGGCCGCCGAGAAGGTCAATGACCGAGCCGACGGAGATCTCTTGGGCGGGACGGGCGAGCGTGTAGCCGCCAGCCTGACCTCGCGCGCTCTGCACCAGGCCACCCAACCGCAGCAGGCGCATCAGTTTCGCCACATTGGGTATTGACAGACCTTCGGCGCGGCTGATCTCCGGAATCGTCAGGCTTTCACCCTGCCCGCAGCGTGCGAGGTGCAGCAGACAGCGCAGGCCGTACTCTTCCTGGGCGCTCAGCTTCATAACACCCCCATTCTATACTGATTATCTCGTATGGTAAAGGATAACGGGGTTATGAGATCCAAAACCCCTCCGGGCCGTTCGGTCAGGACCGCTTGCTTTTCGCCTCGCCGGACTTCGCCGCAGGAGTCCTCGGCGCGGCGGGACGGCGGAGTTGGGGGAAGCGCCTGGTTCCTCTGCCAACCGGCCGGCGGCGCCTACTTCCTCTTCTGATACCAGCCGGTGTTCCGCTCAGCATACTCCGCCCACTGGGCGGGCAGATCATCCAGCGCGAAGATCGCTTCGACCGGGCAAACCGGCACGCAGGCGCCGCAGTCGATACACTCTTCCGGGTCGATGTAGAGCATTTCTTCCGTCTGGAATTCGGGCTCATCTTTCTTCGGATGGATGCAATCGACCGGGCAAGCGTCCACGCAAGCGGTGTCCTTGGTGTTGATGCACGGCTCGGCAATAACGTAGGCCATTGGCCCTCCTTCCTCTCACATCGGTCCCCACAACCGGACCGCCCCGCGACGGCCCCGGCAGCCTGCCCAGGATACGTTTCTCCTTGTTTCCACACTAGCCGAGCGCTTCCGGGGAGTCAAGAAAGCGTGGACGAACGGACGCGCATGGGTGCTGAGTGACCCTGGATGGCGCCTGAAAGGCTGGGGGATGCCGACGGTCTTAGAGCGCCGGGCCGGGCAACCATTGCCGCCTGACTCATTATGCGGCAAGGCCCGTCAGGTTCAGGCGCGGCACATGGCGGATCCCGGCCTCGCGCCTCGCGTTGTTCGCGCCAGGGCGGACGGCCCCGGCATGGTGTATACTTTCAAGCCGAGGAGGGAACTCACCATGGGCGCGTGTAAGGACGTGTCTGTCACCTTTCTGAAAAGCTCCGGATACAACGTGGTTCGCCACCCGAGCGCCGCGATCCAGCCGTTGGATCTGATCGGCGTTCAGAACAAGGAGCCGATGTATCTGGGACCACTGAACTTGCTGATCACCAATCCGCCCGGCCCGCTTCCGCCGGTCACCGCGGACGTCGCCGCCGCGGACATCAACGGCAAGAAGACGAGTAAGCTCAAGCTCGGCATCGGCGCGAACATCCTGGGCAACATTATTGGGGCGATGGGCGGCAACCTGGGCGTCGACGTAAGCTACACCAACGCGCGCCAGATCGACTTCACGTTTGCCGACGTGCTCAACGACTCCGTGGTGCCGCTGGTGGTGGGCAACTATCTGCGCGACGCGGAGG